>CAZACH010000001.1:0-36472 GCA_964483275.1 uncultured Sphingomonadaceae bacterium
CGGTGGTTGCCGTACCAGCCAAACGCGACATGATGCCGCGCGTCCTTGCGGGTGATGTCGAAGCGGTCCGGATCGGCGAAACGGGCCGGGTCGCGGTTCGCCGCATCGAAGCGCAGCAATACCGGCGCGCCCTTCGGGATGGCGGTGCCGGCGAGTTCGGTGTCGCGGGTGGCGATGCGCCACATCGAGGTCGCCGGCGTTTCATAGCGCAGCAACTCCTCGACCGCATTGGCGATCAGCGACGGATCGTTGCGCAGCATGTCCATCTGCTCGGGATGCCGCACCAACTGCACGAGACCGCTCATCAGCGTGTTGCGCGTGGTCTCGTTGCCGGCCACGGCGATTTCGAGCGTCAGGGCGGTCGCCTCGTCGTCGGTCAGCGGCGGCACGCCGTCGACGCCGACATGGACGAGGTTGGAAATCAGATCGTCCGCCGGCTCGGCGCGGCGCAGCGCCAGCCGCTCGCGAATGAAGCGGATGAACTGCACGACATTCTTCGCCGCCTCGACCTCCTGCTCGGGCGTGCCCATACGGCTGACGAGCAGGATGGCGGAATCCGACCATTTACGCACCAGATGCCAATGATCGCGGTCCAGCCCCAATATGTCGGCGATGACATAGGTGGGCAGCAGCACGGCGAATTCGTTGACGAAATCCGCCTCCGTCTTTTTCGCCATGTCGTCGAGCAACTGGGTGACGATGCGCTCGATCAGCGGTTGCAGATTGGCGATCCGGCCATGCGCGAACACCGCGTTGACCAGCGCGCGGGTGCGCTTGTGATCGGGATCGTCGGACACCAGCAGCAGGCCCGAGCCTGCCGTGCCGACCTCGGCAAGGATCGCCAGCGCCTCGTGATTGTCCATGTTGGGGCGATTGGTGAGGTGCCCCATCTGCGACGAGAAATCCTCGGTGCGCTTGGTCGCTTCCGACACCGCCGCAAAGCTGGTGACGAGATAGGCCTCCATGCCGCCGGGCACGGTCGCCTTCACCACCGGCCCGCTCTCCCGCAGCTCCGCGAGGAAGGCGTGGGGATAGGCCAGCACGGCGGGATCCGTGAATGCCGGCATCGCGTCGGCTTCCAGCACATCCGTGGTCATCGCCCGTCTCCAGACCTGATCATTGAAATTCACCTCTCCGGCCTAGCCAGCCACTATAAACATGCGTTACGTACCGAATGTAAGTTTCTTATTGCTTATTGTAAAGGGCCAGCCGGAAAGGCATTTTGCGGACAATGGATATGCCAGTAACCAGCAAAAAGCCCGCAAAACTACGCCGTTCGCAGGGGGAGCGCAGCGAGGCCTCCCGCGCCAGCCTGATCGAAAGCGCGATTCGACACACCCGCGAACGGGGCCTCGCCGCCGTCAGCCTGGCGGACATCGCCGCCGATGCGAAGCTCAGTCGCGGTGCCATCCAGCATCATTTCAGCAGTCGGGCCGAACTGATCCTTGCCGCGATCAGCGAGCTGGATCGCCGCATCTGCGTGGCGCTGGAAGCCTATACCGCCCCCGACGACGTGGCTGGCGTGGATCGTGTCGCGGTGATCTTCGACCATGTCATCGCACTGGCCGATTCATCGGATGTCGTCGCCGCCTATGATCTGTGGAGCGCCAGCCGCAGCGATCCGGCGCTCAGCCACCGGACGGCGGAACTGCAACGCCAGCTCACGGACCAGTTCCGCACCTTCTGGCGCCGCAACCTCGAAGGCCATATGCCGCCCGCCCTGGTGGAAATGAGCCTCGATATAACCTTGATGATCAATCAGGGCGCGGCCATGTCGCAATTGCTGCGCCATGCATCCGGGGACACGAAGCGCACGCTGCTCGAAGCGAAGGCGATGCTGCTGGAATTCATCGGCGGGCGCCTCGGCCAGGGATAGGCCGGGTCCGCGAGGGGGAGGAATGGAATGGAATTGCTGAGGCGTCCGCTGGACGACTATATCAGGCACAGGTTCGGGCCGCAGGCGGAGCTGGTCAAGGAGGAGCGGTTTCCGCGCGGCTCGTCGCGCCTGACCTATTTCGTCGAATACCGCCCCGCGCCGGGCGCGGACGTCGTCCCCGTGGTGTTTCGCGGCGATTTCGCGGGCGGCGCGACCATCCACACCTCGCTCGAACAGGAATATTACATGTATGAGCGGCTGGGCCACACCGATGTCCCCGTCGCCAGGGTGATCGCGTGGGAGGACGATCCCGACTGGACCGACCGCCCCTTCTATATCCGCGAGCAGATCGACGGCAGCTGGATCGTCCCGCATGTCGACGATCCCGATCCCCGCTATGACGATCTGCGCATCGCGATCGCGAAGGAGCATCTGCGCAAGATCGCGATGGTCCACAAGGTCGACTGGAAGGCGCTGGGCCTCGACCAGCGCCTGCCCCCGCCGCCGGACAAGGCAGGCGCCGGCGCCTTCTTCATCGACCGGCTGGTCGCCACCTTGCGCGACTTTCAGCGCGAGCCGATGCCGGTCGTCAACGAGGCGCTCGCCGTCTTCCGCCGCGACATTCCGCCCGCCTCGGCCATCGTGCTGTGCAAGGGGACGAACGGGCGCGGCGAGGAGGTGTTCAGGGACGGCGAGATCGTCGCGATGAGCGACTGGGAGGAAGCCTCCATCGGCGATCCCGCCGCCGACTTCGCCAGCATGCAGGACATGTACCCCACGATCGTCCGCGACGGCGCGGAGATATGGAGCCTGCAACACGCCATCGACTATTATAACCAGGTCTCCGGCCACGGCCTGACCATGGAGAACGTCCAGTTCTACCTGAAGCTGCGGACGCTCGGCGCGGTGCTGTACGGGCACAAGTCCGCCGTCATCATGCATGACGGCAATGCCGACATCCGCCAGGGCTGGACCGGCACCGAAGTCTTCTATCTGATGAAGCGCATGAACGGCGCGGTGGCCGGGATCTGCGATCCGGCCGACCCGCACTGGTTCGAGGAACTGAACGAGACCGTGGTATGAAGCCCCTCCTGACGCCGACGGCCGGCGAAACGATCCGCAACATCCGCCAGGGGCTGGAGGACTGGATACGTCCGGCCACGCAAGGCTCCGCCGCCTATAGCTATGCGACGACCGCGATCGCGCTGTGCCATCATGTCGAGAGCCGGCTGGAGCTGGAAGGCCAGCAGCTGTTCGACGAGATTGCGCGGCTGCGTCCCCTGCTGGCGCGCGCCGCCGAAGTGATGGACGGGCACGACAAGGGCGCGGCGCTCGCCGCCGCCATCCGCCGCGCGCTGGCCGAGGAGCGCGACCCCGCCGTCTATCCCACGCTGTCCGCCACCGCCGAACAGGTCGCGCAACTGCGCCAGCTCGTCTGCGACATTCAGGACATCGTCATCCCGCAGGATGAGGCCGGGCAGGCGTCGGACGCGGTCAAGGCGCTGCGCGAGGACATCCGCAGCTATATCGGCTGGCAGCTGGAGGAGCAGGGCAAGATCGTCGAGCCCGCCTTCCGGGGACGCGGCCCGCGCCGGTGACGGCCATATCGACAGGAGAGGCAGGATGACGGGATTTTTGCAGGGTCGGGTGGCGCTGGTCACGGGTGGCGGCAAGGGCATCGGGCGCGCGACCTGCGAGAAGCTGGCCGCCGAGGGCGCCAGCGTGCTGGTGGCAACGCGCGGCGCCGAGGCCGGGCAGGCCACGGTCGACGCCATCCGCGCGGCGGGCGGCACGGCCGAACTGGCGGCGATCGAAATCGGCGCGGACGGGTCGGCGGAACGGGTCGTGCAGGCGGCGCGGGATGCGTTCGGCGCGCTCGACATCCTGATCCACAATGCCGCCTATATCCCTTACGGGCCGATCGGCGACCTGCCCGACGCCGAATGGGCCAAGGCGATGGCGGTCGGGCCGGACAGCGCCTTTCGACTGCTCAAGGCGGCGCTGCCGCTGCTGCGGGAGAGCAAGCATGGCCGGGCGATCTTCGTCACCTCGCTCGCCGCCGGCCGCAGCATGTCGCGCAACCTCGTCGCCTATGGCGCGGCGAAGGGCGCGATCGAGGCCTTCGTCAAGGGCGCCGCGATGGAGCTGATCGCCGAGGGGATCACCGTCAACGCCGTCGCGCCGGGCGGCACCATGTCCGATGCGGTCAAGACCCAGATGAGCGCGGACGCCATCGCCGGGCTTGCCGCCATGCTGCCGGCCAAAAGGCTGGCCGAATGCGCGGAACTCGCCGACGTCATCGCCTTCGTCGCATCGGACGCGGCGCGCTTCGTCACCGGCCAGTCGATCTGTGTCGACGGCGGCCAGTCGCTGGGGCTGGACATCATCCTCGACAATTGAGCGGATAGCGGCGCTGCGCCGATGACAGGAGAGAGAACATGGCCAAGCAATCCAACGACAAGCCCCGGATCGCCTTCTATGGCCTTGGCAATTACGGGCTGGAGGCGGCGCGCATCGCCGCCGCCAACCCGCATTGCACGATCGTCGCGGCCTATAACCGCGCCGGGCCGAAGGTCGGCCAGGACCTCGGCCGCCTCGCCGGCCTCGACCGCGATCTCGGCGTCGTCGTGCAGGATTGCGACACCGCCGATTTCGCCGCGGCCGGCGCCGATGTCGCGATCGTCGCCGTCACCGACCGGCTGGCGAAGAACCTGCCAATCTATGAAAAGCTGCTGGGTGCCGGCCTCAACGTGATCTGCCATGGCGCCGAGGCCTATTTCCCCTATGGCGCCGATGCCGCGCTGGCCGCCCGGATCGACGCGCTGGCCAAGGCCAATGAGGTCAGCTTCACCGGCACCGGCATCTGGGACTTTTCGCGCATCTGGGCCGGCATCCTCGCCTTGGGGCCGGCAACCGAGATCCGCTCGCTGTTCCATCGCAGCATCACCGACGCGCAGTCGGCGACGCTCGACCTTGCCAAGGTGTGCGGCGTCACGCTGACCCAGGCGGAGTTCGCCGAGCAGAATCACGACCGCATCGGCGACCTCTACAAGCTGATCCCGCACCATGTGCTGCATGCGCTGGGCTATACCGTCACCAGCGTCACCGAACGGCGCGAGCCGGTGCTGTCCGACGCGCCGGTTCACAGCCATCTCGCCGGCCGCGACCTCGAACCCGGCATCGTGCTGGGCATCCGCATCGTCGCCGAGGTCGAAACCGCCGAGGGCGTCACCGCGACCTGCCATATGGAACTGCGCATCCTGCAGGAGGACGAGAGCGAGCACATGCTGTGGGCGGTGGACGGCAAGCCCGCCACGAAGGTGCGGGTGGATCGCACCGATTCCCTCCACACCTCCGCCGCCTGCCTCGTCAATCGCGTTCCCAACGTGGTCGCCGCCGCGCCCGGCATTCGTCTGGTGTCGGAACTGGGTGTGCTCAGGCCCTGGCTGTAAGGCGGACGGGTTCGGGAGAAACAGGCAATGCCGGTACAATCTGACGTGGTGCTCTCCGTCGACGCCCTGATGGCCGCCGCGCGCGCGGAGACGGGCATCGAGATCGTCGATGTCGAGGCCGTCGAGCCGCTCGGCGCGCTGGTCGACTCGCTCAACGCGGAATCGGGGCTGCACGCCGCCGGGCGCAAGGGCATGGCCGGCAAGATCATCCGCATGCTGAGCAACCGCCTGCGCATGCAGCGGGATTTCCGCGCCCATCCCGAGATCGCCGATCAGGTCGTCAATGCGCCGATCTTCTTCTGCGGCATGGGCCGCACCGGATCGACCAAGGCGCAGAAGCTGCTGGCGATGTCGGGCGAGTTCAACTGGCTGAGCTATTGGCGGGCGCTCAATCCCAGCCTCATCACCGGCGACCGCACTGAATCGCCGCAGGCCCGGATCGACGACGCCGACGAGTTCACCCGCTGGTTCGACCAGTCCAGCCCCGACCTCAAATATGCCCATTCCTTCGAGACGCACGAGCCGGAGGAGGAGAGCCTGATCCTGGAACACAGCTTGCGCAGCCCGACATGGCTGGGCTGGGCGCCGATCGACGGCTATCTGGCATGGCTGATGGGTCAGGACCAGACCGCGCAATTCCGCTATCTGCGCGACACGCTCAAATATCTGCAATGGCAGGGCATCGCCGATCCCGACAAGCGCTGGGTGCTGAAAAGCCCGCTCTATACCGGCATGGAGCCGTCACTGCTGGACGTGTTTCCCGACGCCCGGCTGATCATGACGCATCGCGAGCCGGCCAGGACGATCCCGTCGGCGCTGCGGCTGATGGAGCTGTTCCACAAGCCCTTCACCGACCGGCTGAGCAGCACCGAAAACTATCTGCGCGGCCAGATCGCCGGGATCGACGCGCACCTCGCGCACCGTGCCCGGCCGGAGGGGCTGGACGTGCTCGACCTCGACTTCAGGGAGATCACCGGCGCGCCCGAAAAGATGATCCGGCGCGTGTTCGATTATATCGGCAAGCCGCTCTCCAGCGAAGCGCTGGCGCGCATGATGCGGTGGAATGACGACAATCCGCAGCACAAGCACGGCAAGAAGCATGTCTATGCGCTGGAAGATTACGGCCTCAGCGAAGCCCAGATCAACGAGATGTTCGCCGGCTATCGCCAGTTGATGAAGGATCGCCTCGCGACAGCGGACCGCTGACCGCGCCACAGCACAGGCGTTAAACCCCCACCACCAATCTCCCCCCACCTCCGTTCGTCCTGAGCCTGTCGAAGGACGACTGCGCCCCCTTGCGGGTCCGCGCCGGACCTTACGGGTGGGAAGGCCTGAGCAGACGTCCTTCGACAGGCTCAGGACGAACGGAGGCGGAAAGAACGATGCTGATTTATCGCCCGATGCCTTAATAGGATTTCGGCAACCCCAGCACCTTTTCGGCGATGAAGTTCATGATCATTTCCGGGCTGACAGGCGTAATGACCGGCAGGATCGAATCCCGGAACAGTCGTTCGACCTGATATTCCTTGGCATAGCCCATGCCGCCATGCGTCATGACCGCGCGGGTGCAGGCGTTGAAGCAGGCGCGGCCGGCGAGGAACTTGGCGGTATTGGCCTCGGCGCCGCAGGACTTGCCGGCATCATAGAGATAGGCGGCGCGCATCGCCATCCAGAAGGCGGATTCCAGCTCCATCCAGTTTTCGGCGAGCGGATGGGCGATGCCCTGGTTCTTGCCGATCGGCCGGCCGAAGACCACGCGCTCCCGCGCATATTGCGCCGCGCGCGACAGGGCGTTCTGGCCGAAGCCGATCGCCTCCACCGCCACCAGGATGCGTTCGGGGTTGAGGCTGTGGAGGATGCACTTGAAGCCGTCCCCCTCCGCGCCGATGCGGTCTTCTTCCGGCACGAAATAATCGTCGATGAAAGTGATGTTCGAATCGACGGCGTTGCGCCCCATCTTGGGGATTTTCGTGACCTCGATCTGCGTCTTGTCGAGATCGGTGTAGAACAGCGTCATGCCGTCGGTCGGCTTCTTGCACGCCTCCTTGGGCGTCGTCCGCGTCAACAGCAGGATCTTGTTCGCGACCTGCGCGGAGGAGGTCCATATCTTGCGCCCGGTGACGCGATAGCCGCCATCGACCTTCCTCGCGAAGGTGCTGATGCTGGTCGTGTCGAGGCCGGCGTCCGGCTCGGTGACGCCGAAACAGGCCTTGTCGGTGCCGGCGATCAGGCCGGGCAGCATGCGCTGCTTCTGCTCGGGCGTGCCATAGACGACGACCGCATGCGGCCCGAACAGGTTGAGGTGCAGGGCGCCCGCCGCCGAATAGCCGCCGCTGCCGGAGGTGACGGTATGCATCATGATCGCCGCCTCGGTGACGCCGAGGCCCGCGCCGCCCAGCTCCTCCGGCATGGTGATGCCCAGCCAGCCGGCATCCGCCATGGCGCGGTGGAACTCGTGCGGAAAGCGCTGTTCCTCGCTCGCGGTGCTCCAATATTCATCGTCGAAGCGGGCGACGATCTTCTTCACCTCGTCGCGGATGATTTCATGATCCGCCGAAAGCTCGATTTCCATCCACTGTCCCTCACATGCGCCGGCATCGGATATTCCGCGAGAGGCCGCGGAGCCGTGGCCCGCAGTCTTTATGCTCCGACGCCGGCGACGCCAACCCCGTGCGCGGGGCTGGCGCCGAACCGCCTCAGAACCGGACGGTGCCGCGCAGGATCACCTCACGGCCCCGGTTGATGGCCGACACCGAGTCGCCGAGCACCCCTGGCGTCACCCCCGGCGCGGTGCCGGTGAACGGCCGGTCGGAGGTGCGCGTCCAGAAATAATCCTCGGTCAGGTTGCGCCCGATCAGCGCCAGCTCATAGCGATCGTCCGTCGTCCCGATGCGCACCGAGGCGTTGAACAGCGTGTAGGAGGGGCTGCGTCCGCCGGGCGAGGATGTCGCATCGGTGAGGTAGCCGTCCGAATAGACCATGTCGCCGGTGAAGCCGATCTTGAACGCATCGGAGACGTTGGTGTCATAGCCGAAGCCCAGGCTGCCGCTCCATTCCGGCATGCGGATCAGCTCGGTGCCCGACAGGTCCTGCGCCAGGATCGTCTCGCCGGTCTGGCGGCTGATCTGGTCGACGCACGGCACGGGCGAGCCGGCATTCTGCCCGCGATAGCATTGCCCCTGATAGTCGGTGTAGCGGCCATGGCCATAGGCCAGCGCGCCGAACAGCCTGAAGCCCGCCAGCGCGCGCGGCGCATAGTCGAAGTCGAACTCAAGCCCCTTGGTGCGCACGCCGCCGGCGTTGGTCAGGCGCTGGACGATGCCGCTGACCGTCACCTGCACCTGCAGGTCGGTGACCTTGTAGGTATAGGCGGAGAGGCCGAGGCGCAGCTGGTTTTCGAGCAGATAGGCTTTGACCCCCGCCTCCCAGCCCTTCACGAGCTGCGGATCATAGGTGAGGTTCGTCGCGAAATCGGTGGCGCCGGAGTTGAACCCGCCCGACAGGAAGCCCTCCTTGTACGATCCATAGACGGTGAGGTCGGCGCTTGGCCGCCAGCTCAGCGTCGCCTCGGGCGACAGATTGTTGAAGCTGACCCGATCGACGGGGGTATCGACATCGACGCGGCCATTGTCCCGCCCGGCCGGCGTGGCCGTGGTCGGATCGCTTTCGAGGAAGGCGAGGCGCTTCCTCTCATGCGAGTAGCGCGCGCCGACGGACAGTTCGAGCGTGTCGGTGAAGCGTATCATGGATTGCAGGAAGACCGAATAGGCCGTGCCCTTCTGCCGCAGCAGATAGTCGTTCACCTCCAGCGGATAGATGCCGCCCATCGCCGGCGTGCCGAGGAAGGTGTGCGAACCGTTGGTGACCTTGCTGTCCTGGTAATAGCCGCCGAGCGTGAAATCGACCGGACCGCCGAAATCGGTCGCGAGCCGCAATTCCTGTGAAATCTCCCTGATGTCGAGGACATTATAGCTCGGCAGCAGGATTTCCGGCGTATATCCGGCCGAATAATTGGCGAGATTGTCGAGCGAGACGTCGTAGATGCCGGACACCGATGTCAGCAAAACTGTCGGCGTGAGCTGGTAATTCATGACCAGCGAGCCGAGGAGCTGCTTCTGGTCGAGGAACGTCGTGCCGTCGCCCCAGCGCGCGTCATACTGGTCATAGCCGGGGCCGAGGTCGGAGACGCTGACCGTGTTGTTCGCCTTGCAGTCGTCGACCCCGCCGCCCTGCGGGCTGCCGGTCGGGCAGTTGACGAACTGGACATTGGCCGTCGACGAGGCGCCCGAGCGTTCGCCGTAGGTGAGCTTAAGGGTCGCGTCGAAACCGCTCAGATCGTCATATTTCAGTGTGCCGCGCACGCCCCAATTCTCCTGCTTGGGCGCGCGCTTGCGGGCCGGCTGGAGGGCGGCGTCGGCGGGAATCTGGCTCTTCAGCCAGCCGTCCATGTCCGAATAATAGCCGGCGACGCGAAAGCCGAGACTGTCGGTGAGCGGGCCGGACAGGAAGCCGTCCACCATATATTCCCGCCCCTCGAACTCATATCCGCCCGAGAGCTTGCCCTGCAATGTATCGGTCGGATCGGCGGTGCGGATGGTGACGACGCCGCCGGGGCTGTTCTTGCCGAAGAACAGGGCTTGCGGGCCTTTCAGAACCTCGATCTGCGCGAGGTCGAACTCGCCCATCCGGCGCACCGAGGCGCGGGCGACGGCGACGCTGTCGATGTTGAACGACACCGCCTGATCGCCGAACGGGTTGGCGTCCGAGGCGCTGATGCCGCGCAGCGAGATCGAGCCGCCCTGCACCGTGCCGCCGCCTTCGCCGAGCACCAGCGCGGGGGTGATCGTGGCCAGGCTGTCGAGATTGTCGATACCGCGTTTTTCCAGGTTTTCGCCGGTGAACGCCGTCACCGCGACCGGCACGGAGATCAGCGTTTCATTGCGTTTGCGCGCGGTCACGATGATCGCGGAAGATCCCTGCGGATCGGCGATGCTGGCGGCCTGCTCGGCGCCGCTCTGCGCGAAGGCGGGCGCCGCCCCGCCCAGCATGGGCAGGACGAGCATCGAGCATGACAGAAGCTTGAATCTCGGCATATTCTCTCCCCTCGATGTGCCGGCCCGATGTTCATCATTTTTGGAGTGGACGGCCGGTCTGGTGGCGGAAGCAAAGGTGCCTGAAGTCGCGACGGCCGGATATCGCAGCACGTCCGAAAAGGCATACCGAAACGCCGAGGGTCGGACGAAGGGTTCAAGAATGCCGACCGATCTGAATAGATAGCCGGCGATCAAAAGTTAAGATTCGGACGCGGCCGGCATTCCGGGCGAAAGGCACCCTGTGTGCCGGACGATCCCGCAGTTTGTCCGGCCCTATATAATGAATTGTTCGAGGAGAGAGATGTGAACATCGCCCGGCGACCGCGTCCATCACATCATCATGGCAAGTTGTTTTGAGAAACTCTTCTTCGCTCGCACTGGCGCCGGCCACCGATCGCCGGCATCCCGCCTGGCGCATGCTGATGGTCGCGTTCCTTGCGCAGAACTGCGCGATCGGCATGAATTTCGGGATTTACGGCACGATCGTCGGGGCGCTCGAGACGAGCTACGATACCAATCGGGCGCTGGCCGCGTCCGGGTTGGCGGTCATGGCCACGGTGATGGGCGTCCTGTCTCCCCTCGTCGGCAGCCTGATCCGGCGCCATTCGATCCGCACCCTGATGCTCGTCGGCACGCTCGTGAATGCCGTCGGCTATGTATTGCTGGCGGTGGCGCCGACGATCGAGGCGGTTCTGGCGATCTATGGGCTGATTATCGGGCCGGGCGTCTGCCTGCTCGGCGTCATCCCGGCATCGACGCTGGTCAACAACTGGTTCCTGACCGGGCGCGGCAAGGCGCTCGGCTTCGTCAACATGCCGGTCTTCGTGTGCATCTTCCCCCTGGCGACCGCGACCCTGTTGCCGCGCTTCGGCCTGCCCGGCGTGTTCGCCATGGCCGCGATCGTCTCGCTGGCGCTCGTCCCGCTTTTGCTGACGGTGGTTTCAGCGCCCGCGGAACGGGGACTGTTGCGCTATGGCGAAGGCGCGGCCGGCGCATCGGGAGCGGACAGCGGCCATGTTGCGGAGTCCGGCCCGATCCTGTCCAGTCGCGAGATCCATGCCAGCCGTGCCTTCCAGGTCATCTGGCTCGGCATCGGCCTGCTGACGGCGGGCGGCGTCATGATGACGACCCACATCGTGCCGCTGGCGATGGAAAAGGGCCTCGCCCTCCAGCCGGCGTCGCTGCTGCTGTCCGCCTTCGGCATCTCGGCGGCGGCCGGCGCGCTGCTGTTCGGCTGGATCGCCGACCGCATCGGCGGCCGGCGCGCCATCGTCGCGCAGGCGTTGAGCTGGACCGTGCCATGGACCGCGATGCTGCTGATCGGCCCTGCCCTGCTGCCGCTCATCGCCGTCGCGGCCTCGCTCGGCCTGATCTCCGGCGCCATCGTCGGGCTGTGCGCCGTGATCGTCAGCGCCTGGCTGGGACCGCAGAATTTCGCGCCGGCAATGGGCAGTGTCTATTTCTATAAAGTCCCGTTCCTGTTCGGGGCCAGTCCACTCGCCGGATTCCTGTTCGATCGCACCGGCAGCTATGACGCCGCCCTCATCCTTCATATCGCGACATTCCTATTCGTCGGCGCGATGTTCGCCTTCTACCGGCCAAGGGCGGCCGGAGAGTCGGCATTATCTTAAGGACGGACGGTATGGACTTGGGTGTTTCTTGCCCCGGATCCGTCTGATATTTCCATAATAAACCGATTAAAGATTCAGGAGCGGGCACAACATGGCCACGGAATTCAACCAGGATCATCTTATCAGGACAGCCGAAGCCCGGCTGCGGGACCTGTCGGTTTCCGATCCCGAACTGGCGGCGATCATGCCCGACCCAAAGGTGACGGAGACGATCCAGCGGCCCGACCTGTCCTATCGCCAGATCATCGCGGCGGCGCTTGAGGGCTATGCCGACCGTGCGGCGCTGGGCTCGCGCAGCTATGTGCTGGAACAGGACGCCAGCGGCCGCACGACCCGCCGCTACACCCGAAGCTTCGACACCATCAGCTATGCCGAGCTGCGCCGCCAGGTCGAAGGCATCGCCAATCTGTGGAAGCATCATCCCGACCACCGCGCCGCGCCCGGCGACAAGATCGCGTTCATCGCCTTCACCGGCGCCGAGATGGCGGCGGTCGACCTCGCCTGCAACTATGCCGGGACCGTGTCGGTGCCATTGCAGGCGAACCTGCCGGCGCCCGACATGCGGGAAATCCTGTCCGATGTCGCGCCGACCGTGCTTGCTGCGTCGATCGACAATCTCGAACTGGCCGCCGGCTATGCGCTCGATCAAAAGACGATCGGCAGCCTGATCGTGCTCGACGCCGACGGGCAGGTCGATGACGACCGCGAGACAGTCGCCCGCGTCCGCGCGCAACTTGCCGAGGCGGGCAGCCATGTGTCCGTGATCGATTTCGACGACGCCGTGGATTATGGCAGCCGCTATCCGTTCGAGCCGCTGCCCGAAACCGACGCCGACCATGTCTCGATGATCATGTACACGTCGGGCAGCACGGGCAAGCCGAAGGGCGCGATCATCCATGACGCGATCAGCTCGCAATTCTGGAACGAGACGATCCCGGCGTTCCGGCCGACCGTGCAGCTCGCCTATGCGCCGATGAACCACTTCATGGGCCGCAACATGGTGCATTCGACGCTGGCGCAGGGCGGCGTCGCGCTGTTCACGCTGAAAAGCGACATGTCAACGCTGTTCGACGATTTCCGCATCGCCCGGCCGACTTCGATCCTGTTCATCCCGCGCGTCTGCGAGTTGATCTACCAGCATTACCAGTCGGAAGTGCAGCGTCGCGTCGCGGGCGGCGAGGACGAGGCCGCCGCCGACGCCGCGGTGCGCGCCGAGATGCGCGCCGGCTATCTGGGCGACCGGCTGTGCGGCGGCGGCGTCGGCTCCTCCCCCACCGCCCCCGAGGTGCGGCGCTTCATCGCCGAATGTTTCGAGATGCCGCTGATCGAAGGCTATGGCCAGACCGAGGCCGGCGCTTCGGCGATGACCTCGCAAAACCGCCTGCTCGACAAGATGGTCACCGAGTTCAAGCTGGTCGACGTGCCCGAGCTTGGCTATTTCACCACCGACAAGCCCTATCCGCGCGGCGAGCTTTATGTGAAGACCCGCAAGCTGTTCCAGGGCTATTACAAGCGCCCCGAGGCGACCGCCGCCGTCTTTTCGGAGGACGGCTTCCTCAAGACCGGCGACATCATGGAACAGCGCGGGCCGGATCATCTGGTGTGGGTCGACCGGCGCGGCAATGTCATCAAGCTGAGCCAGGCCGAATTCGTCGCCGTCGGTCCGCTTGAAACGACCTATCTGGGCAACAGCTCCCTGATCGAGCAGATGTTCATCCATGGCAGTTCCTATCGGTCCTACCTCCTGTCGGTGGTCGTCCCCGACATGGATGTCGCGCGCGCGACCTTGGGCCATGAGCCGAGCGATGCGGAACTGCGCGAACTCATCCTGTCCGAATTCAAGGTCGTCGCCCGCAAGGCCGAGCTGAAGAATTTCGAGATCCCGCGCGACGTGCTGGTCGAGCATGAGCGCTTCACCTATGAAAACGGCCTGCTGTCCAGCGCCCGCAAGCCGCTGCGCCCCAATATCAAGCGCAAATATGTCGACCGCCTCGAAGCCATGTATGAGGAGATGGACAAGCAGCAGCAGGTCGAACTCGCCCGCCTGCGCGCCAATGCCGCCGGCACCACCGAAGAGCGGGTCGCCGGCGCGTTCAAGGCCAATCTCGGCCTGCCGGAGGTGCGCGCCGACAATCCGCGCAGCTATGGCGACCTCGGCGGCGATTCACTCGGCGCCGTCGGCCTCTCGCTGCTGTTCGAGGAGATGTTCGACGTCTCGATCCCGGTCAGCGCGATCCTCCACCCCGCCGCCAACGTCAAATGGCTCGCCGGCCATGTCGAGCGGGCAATGGCGGGCGAGGGCGTCCGCATGGCCGACGTCCATCCCGACAAGGACGTGCTGCGCGCAAGCGACCTCAAGCTGCACAAGCTGATCGACGAGAAGACGCTGACCGATGCGTCCGATGCCGCGCCGCCAGCCGAAAGGACCAGGAACGTTCTCGTGACCGGCGCCAACGGTTTCCTCGGCCGCTTCCTGTGCCTCGAATGGCTGGACTATTGCGCGGAGCGGGACGGCACCGTCTTCTGCCTCGCGCGCGGCAAATCGGAGGTCGAGGCGCGGCAGCGGCTGGAGGCGGCGTTCGACAGGGGCGACCCCGCCCTGCTCGCGCGTTTCCGCAAGCTCGCGGACCGGCATCTGCGGGTGGTCTGCGGCGACCTCGCGGAATCACGGCTCGGCCTCGACGAGGAAACCTACGCCATGCTGGCGCGGGACGTCGACCAGATCGTCCACCCGGCGGCGCTGGTCAATCACCGGCTGTCCTACGAGAATCTGTTCGCGCCCAATGTGCTGGGAACGGCGGAACTCATCCGGCTGGCGCTGACCACCCGGCTCAAGCGCTTCGACTATATCTCGACCATCGGCGTCCCCGCGATGCTGCCGTCCCTGACCGCCGCGCCCGAATCCACCGACGTGCGCGACGTGCCCGATCCCGTCCGGCTCAGCGACGACTATGCCAACGGCTATGGCGCGAGCAAATGGGCGGGCGAGGTCCTGTTGCGCGAGGCCAATGCGCTGTTCAAATTGCCGGTCAATGTCTTCCGCCCCAACATGATCATGCCGCATCGCGACTATGCGGGGCAGTATAACGAAACCGACATGGTGACGCGCCTGCTGTTCAGCATCGTCAAGAGCGGCCTTGCGCCCCGCTCCTTCTATGCGCTGGATGCCGGGGGCAAGCGCCCGCGCGCCCATTATGACGGGCTGCCGGTGGATTTCCTCGCGGCGACGATGGTGGAGATCGGCGCCGAGCCTTATACGGGCTTCCACAGCTATAACATGGTCAACGACCATGATGACGGCTGCTCGCTCGACTCCTTCGCCGACTGGGTGGAGAGCGCCGGCTACAAGGTGGTTCGGGTCGACGACCATGGTGCCTGGCACGAGCGTTTCGAAAGCAAGCTGCGCAACCTGTCGCAGGAGGATCGCCAGCACAGCTCGATCAACATCCTGGCGCATTTCGCCCGGCCGCACGACCCCGCTGTCACCGCGCATGACAGCCGCGACTATGCGGCGCGGGTCAGGGCGCTGAAGGTGGGGCCGGCCATGCCGCACCTCGATGAAGCCTATATCCACAAATATCTGGCGGACATGCGGGCGCGCGGCCTGATCGAAATGCCGGACCTCGTGGCGGTGTGAGGAAGGGCGGGGGCGGCCCGACACGGCCGCCCTCTCCCCTCAATTCACCCGGATATCGTCCTGCCCGCTGCGGCGCACGAACGCCTTCGGCGCGAAGCCCCAATGGCGCTTGAACGCCCGCGCGAAGGAGCTTTCGATCTCATAACCGACCCGCTTGCCGACCTCGTGCATCGACAGCGAATGGTCGAACAGCAGCTTGGCGGCGCGCTCCATCCGCTCGCGCGTCAGGAAGCCGATCGGCGATTCCCCGACCAGCGCCTGGAACGCCGCCGCGAAGGCGGAGCGCGACAGGCCGACATGGCAGGCCATCTTGGCGACCGACCAGTCATATTCGGGCCGTGCGCGCAATTCGCGGATGATGGTGGCGATCCGGCGCGTATTGGGGTTGCGCGCATCGCGATAATCGCTGCCCCATGTCCTGATCGTCAGATAGCGCAATGCCTGGCAAAGCTGCATGTTGGCGAAGGAGAATGCCAGCGCCGAACCGCCTATGCTTGCAAGCTCCTTGCGCAAGACGGCGGCGTCATAGGGAAATACGGGAAACGTGATTTCAGGATCGGCGCCACCGCCCGTCTGCAACGCCAGCAGCCGCGGCGCGGCACGGTTGGACCGGGCGGTCTTGCCGAGATAGGTGAGCTGGACCACGCATTGCAGGATCACCGCCTGCACCGCCTCTCCCCCCGCTGCCACAGTCTCCGCCCTCTCGTGGGCGCGCAATGGAATGACCGCCGGCGGCAGGTCGCGATGCCGGCCGCCCGTCCCGAAGCTGTGCGCATCGCCATAAAAAACGATACCGACATCGCCCTGCTTCAACCGCACGGAGCGGCGCCCGGTCTCGAATGCGAGTTCCCCCTGAAGGACGGCGTACAGCGTCGGCCTCAGGCTGGCGGCGACATGGATCTTCTGGTCCACGGGAACCTCGATGATGCGCGCCACCCCGTTCTCGACGCGCAGGTCCTGCATCAGCAGTTCGGAAAGCGAGCCACGCGCCGGCGGCGGCGGCGTGATGCCCGGCTTGGGGTTCGCCGGCCGGGGACGCGCATTATCCCGGTGGCTCGGTGCTTCGCCCTGGTGGGTGGCGGCTGCGATCATGTTGCTTCCTTTCCCGCCTTGCACGCGGCCTTCCGTGGCAGGCGACCAATCAGGCCTTTGTGCTGATCGGCGGACGAATGAAGACCTCGTGCAGGTTGATGTCGATCGGCTGTTCCAGAATATAACGCACGATGTTCGCGACATGCTGCGGGTCGGCCACGGTCTTGCCGATATCGGGGCTGTCGGGCGCGATGCCAAGCCGATCGAGATTGTCGGCGATATTGGACATGGAGCCGGCGCTGAAATCGCGCGCGAGATTGGTGGCGAAGCCGCCCAGCACCACCGTCGCGACCCGGATATCGTCGCGCTCGACTTCCTTGCGCAGGGTTTCGCCGATCATCTCGGCGGCCTTTTTGGAGATGCCATAGACGCCCGGCTCCTCGAACCGCCCCTGCACCGAGCCGATGTTGATGACATGGCCGGGCTTGCCGTGCGCCCGCATCGCCTTCACCGCCGCCTGGCTGCCCTCCAGCTGCGCCATGACGTTGATGTCGAGCATCGCCTGCCAGCGCTCGATGGTCCCTTCCATCAGCGGTTCGGGATACATCACCCCGGCATTGTTGATCACCGCGAAAAGGTGCGGATGGTCCTGCCCGATCTTCGCGATCAAATCCTGAAGCGGGCCGCGCTGCCGCAGGTCCATCGCCACGCTGACGGCCGGCGGACCGCCCGCCTCGGCGATCGACCGGGCGGTGCGGGCAAGCTCCTCATCCGATCGCCCGACCAGCCAGACATCGGCGCCGCACCTGCCGAGTTCGACCGCGATCGAACGGCCGATCCCGCTCGAAGCGCCCGTCACCACCGCCGCGCGGCCTTTGAAAAGCTCGCTCATCCGTGCATCCCTCTCCGTCGATGGAGGCTTCGCCCATCGCGCCGGCGTTCACCGGCGAGCCGTGGGCGTTCGTTCGATGCACGCATTCTGCGCGTTCGCCGGGCGGCGCGCTAGGACCGAAACTCCTGCAAACGCAACCGATCGTCCGACGCGGAAGATGCGGCGGACGGGATCAGTCGCCGAAGAAATTGAGTTCGAGCATCAGCTCGTTCGGGTCGGAAACGAACAGCTGGCGCAGCCCGGCGGCGGGCACGTCATTGGCCAGAAAAGCGGTGCCGCTGTCGCTCAGGCGACGGCGCATGTCGTCATAGCCGGTGCAGCGCATCGCGACATGGTGCACGCGCCCCGATCCCGGCGCGCTCGCTTTGACCGGCACGCCGTCAATCTCCCCCGGATAGGGCAGGGAGACATCGCCGACATGCACGGCGGCGCGCCCTTCGGCGTCGCATATCCACACGCTCTTGTCGGGATCGCTGGAGCCGGGCGACGGCGTGATCGTCATGCCGAGCACATCCGCGAAGAAGCGCGCCGTGCCGGGCACGTCCGGCGTGCGGATATTGACGTGATCGAGGCCTTCGATGCGTGTCATGCGGCATATCCTCCGGTCAAAGCTCGATTTCGAGCGAATCCCCCTCCGCGCGGCAGGGCAGCAAGGCCAGCGGCTTGGTCGTCAGCGGCGACATCGAGCGGCCGTCCTCAAGGCTGAAGCGCGCGCCATGATGGGGGCAGATTATGCTTTCGCCGCGCACCCGGCCACCCTCCAGCGTCAGATTCTGGTGCGGACAATTGTCGCGCACGACATAGACGCCCTTTTGCGAGCGGCAGACGACCAGCCTTTGGCCCTCGACCTCGACAATCGCGGAGCGGCCCGGCGCGATGTCCGGCAATGGCAGCTTCACATTCGCCATCAATCAAACTTCCTCGTCTTTTCCGTTGTCGCCTCCAGCCGATCCTGCCGCAGACGGCGCTGCGCGGGCGCCCGCGACTCATGTCGGGCGCCCGCCGGGTTCGCATCGGATACTAGGCCGCGTTACGCAACCGCGCATCCTCGATGATGAGATCGGAGGCACGCCAGCCCGTCGCCATCGCCGGGGCGTTGGTGTTTCCCGAAATCAGCCCCGGCATGACCGAGCAGTCGACCACCCGAAGCCCGTGCACGCCGCGCACGCGCAGCCGCTCGTCGACCACCGACGCCGGGTCGCGGCCCATGCGGCAGCTGCGCACCGCATGCGTGCCGCACAGCGCCTGCGCGCGCACCGCCGCAAGGATCTCGTCGTCGCTCTGCACGCTGGCCCCCGGCTGGCTTTCGCCGGCGATATAGGGCGCCAGCGCCGGCTGGCCGACGAAGTCGCGGACATAGCGGACGATGTCGATCGCCGCGCGGCGGTCATGCTCGCTGGCCAGCCAGTTCGGCATGATGTCGAGCGGCGCGTCGGGGTCCTTGCCGCTGATCGCCAGCGCGCCTTCGCTGTCCAGCCCGATCAGCTGCACGGTGACGGTCATGCCCGGCTCGCGCTCGACCGACTCCATTGGCGCGACGACGCTCTTGTCCTCGGGCACCTGCAAGGTCCAGCCGCTGATATAGAGCTGGGCATTGGGGCGCGGCTGGGCCGGGTCGGTCTTGACGAAGGCGCCGACCTCCATCGCGCCATTGGCGAGCGGGCCGGAACGGAACATCAGATATTTCATGACGCTCGCCGCCAGTCCCAGGCCATGGAGCTGGTGGTTGACGCCCTTGTCGCCGCGCAGGCGATAGGTCAGCATCAGGCCCAGATGCTCCAGCACGCGGCGGCCGACATCGGGGCTGTCGTGCACGACCTCGATGCCCTTGTCGCGCAGCAGCGCGGCCGGCCCGATCCCCGACAATTGCAGCAGCTTGGGCGAGACGATGGTCCCCGCCGACAGGATCACCTCGCCATGGCTGAGGTAGCGCACCGGCTGGCCATCGGCGCGGCCCTCGACACCCGCCGCGCGGCGGCCCTCGAAGATCACGCGGTCGACATGCAGGCCGGTCACGATCTTCAGGTTCGGGCGATTGCGGATCGGGTCAAGGAAGGCCACCGCCGCGCTCTGCCGCCGGCCGTTCTTGATGTTGTAGGAATAATAGCCGATGCCTTCCTGATCCTCGCGGTTCAGGTCCTCATAATGGCGGGGAAGGCCCATCTCCTCGCCCGCCTTGATCGCGGCTTCGGCCAGCCGGTAACGGAACTTGTTGGTCGAGACATGGACCGGCCCGCCGGCGCCCCGGACGCCGTCGTCACCCAGTTCATGATCCTCGATGGAGCGGAACGCCTGCTTCATCGCCGCCCAGCCCCATTCCGGCCCGGCCTCGTTCTCCCAGATGTCATAGTCCTGCGGCTGGCCGCGCACATAGATCATGCCATTGATCGCCGACGATCCGCCGAGGCCGCGGCCGCGCTGCCATGTCTCGCTGACCGCGCCGGCCTCGTCCTTGACCGGATAGCTCCAGCAATGCTTGGGATCGAGCACCAGCTTGCCGATGCCCTTGGGCATCTCGACCAGGAAATTCTTGTTCTCGCCGCCGGCCTCGATCAGCAGCACGCGCATGGCGGGATCGGCGGACAGGCGATTGGCCAGCACGCAGCCGGCGGAGCCGGCGCCGACGATGATATAATCGTAACTGTCTGCCACGCTATTCTCCTTGTCTCATTGTCGGGCGGCCGCGAATCATTGCGCGCCGTCGATCAGGATCACCGCCATCCGGCAGCGGCCCGGCCCGCGATTGACCCAGGCATGATCGGCTTGCCGCTGCACGAAGGTGTCGCCCACCTTGAGCACCGTCTCGGTGCCGTCGAGCAGCAGCGTCAACTCGCCCTCGATGATCACGCCATAGTCGATGGTCCGGGTGGCGTGGACGAACGGCTCCGCGCTGTCGTCCGGCGGGAACTCGGCGATCCGGAACACGCTGCCGCCGGCGGGCGGATCGAGGCTCCAGGCAACGCCCTCCGCTTCCTCGCCCGTCGGCAGGGGCGCGCGCCAGACCTCATAGACCCGCGCGCCGCCGCCCATTTCGACCACGGGCGCCGCGCCGTCCGACGCGATCGCATGCGCGCTGCCGGGCGGCGCGGTGACAACGCGTCTGATGCCGTTCATCCGTCATCCCCTCCTCGATCCCGTCATTGGCTGACGGCGGGTTTCATCCTGTCGCGGGGAATAATGACGGAGATCGTATGATAGGCAACTATTTTTTGGGGCGGGCGGGCAACAGCCGTCAGCCCTGCCCGTCGAGCCGATCGATCGCCGCCGCGAAACGCTCGATATGGCTGTCATTATCCCCCAGCAGACGGGCGATGACGTACAGCCTCCGATAATGGTGGCTGATGTTCAGCTCCTCCGTGACGCCGATACCGCCATGCAGCTGGATCGCCTGCGCGGTCACGAACAGCCCGCCATGGCCGGCCTGGACCTTGGCCGCCGAGACGCCCGCCTGGCGCATGAGCGGATCATCCTCCGCCATCGCGCCGAAGGCATGGAACAGGGCGGAGCGGGCCAGCTCGACCTCAATCAGCATGTCCGCCATGCGATGCTGCAGCGCCTGGAAATTGTTGAGCGTCGTGCCGAACTGCTTGCGGACCCGCAGATAATCGCGGGTCGCCCACAGCGCCGCATCCATGATGCCCAGCGCCTCGCCGCACAGCGCGACCGTGCCGTGGTCGACGGCGCGGGTGATCGCCGCCTCGGCCTGCGGCCCAAGCGCCAGCTGCTCCGCCGCGACATCCGCGAACGTCAGGTCGGCGACGCGGTGATTGTCGAGCGTGCGATAATCGCGCCGGCTCAGTCCCGCGGCCTTCGCGTCGACGAGATAGAGGCCGACCTCACCATCCGCGCGCGCCGAGACGAGGAGCTTGTCCGCCATCGCCGCGCCATCGACCAGCGACTTCGCGCCGTTGAGTCGCAGGCCGCCATCCGCTGCCTTTGCAACTATTGCCTCGATGAACGCCGCATCGCCCCGGCCATCGGCTTCGGTCAGCGCCGGGAAGATGCGCTGCTCGCCCATCACCGCGGCGGCAAGGAGCGTCGCCGCCTGCTCGCCGCCCAGCCCGGCGAGGAGCTGGGTCGCCATGACGTGCGCGACGAACGGCTCGATCGCCAGCGCACGGCCGAACTCCTCGGCGATCAGGGCATTTTCGATGGCCCCGCCGCCGAAGCCGCCTTCTTCCTCGGACAGGCCGGCGCCCAGCCAGCCCAGTTCCGCGAAGGTCGGCCAATGATCGGGCTGCGCGCCGGGTGCCGAGCGGATGATGTCGAACCGCGTCTCCCATCCATATTCACGCTCGGTGAACCGGCGCACGCTGTCGCGCAGCGCATCTTGCTCGGACGTGTAGCTGAAATCCACGGTTGTTCAGAGCCCCAATACAGTCTTGGCGATCAGCGTGCGCTGGATCTCGTTCGCGCCGCCATAGATGGTCGTCGCGCGCCGGAACATCGCCTTCGCGGCAATGCCCACGCCATAATCGGGCACCGGCGGGTCCCAGGGATCGTCCGACATGCTTTCCTCCGGCTCCGGGTTGCGCATCACCGCAAGCCCGTGGTCGCCCAGCGCCTCGGCGGCGAGGTCGGCGACCCGCTGGCGCAGTTCCGATCCGCGCACCTTGACCACCGACGCGACCGCGCCGCCATCATGCTGCGCCCCCGAGAGCGCCCGCAGCACCGCCGTTTCGAGCGCCATCGTGTCGATCTCGATGCGGGCGAGGCTGGCGCGGAAGCGCGGGTCCTCGATCAGCGGCTTGCCGTTGCGCCGTTCCCGTCGGGCGATGTCGCGCAGCTGGCGGATGTCCCGCTTGGTGTGCGGCACCTCCGCGCTGGTCGTGCGCTCATTGACCAGCAGGAACTTGGCATAGGTCCAGCCGGCGCCTTCCTCCCCGACAAGGTTTTCCACCGGCACCCGGACGTCGTCGAAGAAGAATTCGTTGACGGTCAGCCCCTCGTCCATCGTCCAGATCGGCCGGCGGGTGATGCCGGGGCTGGAAAGGTCGATCAGCAGCGCGGAAATGCCCTGCTGGGGCTTCACCTCGGTATCGGTCCGCACCAGCATGAAGATCAGGTCGGCATGGTGGCCCTCGGTCGTCCAGGTCTTCTGGCCGTTGACGACATAATGATCGCCGTCGCGCACCGCGCGCGTCCTGAGCGACGACAGGTCCGACCCGGAACCGGGTTCCGAAAAACCCTGCGCCCAGAAGGTGTCGCCGTTGCGGATGCCGGGCAGGTAGCGCTGCCGCATCTCCTCCGACGCGAAGGTATAGAGCACCGGCGCGACCAGTTCAGGGCCGATGCGATCCATCGTCGGCGCATAGGCGCGGCGCATTTCCTCCTCGAAGATGAAGCGCTGCACGCCCGTCCAGTCGGTGCCGCCATAGGCTTCGGGCCAATGCGGCACCGACCAGCCTTTTTCGGCAAGAATCTTGGCCCAGCGCGACTGGTCCTCGCGGCGGGCATGATAGTCCCGGCGCGCGCGGCGCTTCAGGTCCTCGGGCAGCTTCGCCTCGACGAAAGCCCGAACCTCCGCACGGAACGCCTTGTCGGCTTCGCTGAATGCTGGCTGCATCTGTCCTCTTTTTCCGGCTCTCTGCGGCCGCCCGGCCCTTCACCTAGTTCGCTAGCATATGGGTTTGAGCTTTACTATAGCGCCCTTGCAGACCGACAAGGAAGATCATGACCCGCTTTGACGAGACCCCGATGGGCACCACGCCCGTCAGCATCGCGACGATGCTCGAAATGGACCGGATCGCGCCGGATCGCTTCCGCAATCGGTATAACCAGCCCAATCTCTATCGCGCCCTGTTCGGCGGCCAGATCGTCGCCCAGGCGCTGGCGGCGGCGGACGCGACGATCGGCGACGACCGGCGGGTCCACTCGCTCCACGCCTATTTCCTGCGCGCGGGCGAGAATGAAAATCCGGTCGAGTTCGCGGTCGAGCGCGTGCGCGACGGCAACCGCTTTTCGACACGCCGCGTCATCGCCCTCCAGCACGGCAAGACGCTGCTGTCCATGGACTGCTCCTATCGCGTGCCGCTGCCCGGCTTCAGCCATCAGCGCGACACCGCGCTGCCGCTCAGCCCGGACGACGCCATGTCCGAGGAGGCGTTCATCGCCGCCGCGCCGGAGAAGCTGCAACAATTCCTGCCGGCCTTCCTCGCCCATTATCCGATCGAGATCCGCATCCCCTCCCCCGTCGCCTATTTCGAGACGGTGCCGGAGGCGAAGCGCCATTACTGGCTGCGCGCGCCGGGCACGAGCCATGTCGAGGACCCGATGGTGCATCGCCAGATCCTCGCCTTCCTGAGCGACTTCATGTTCGTCGGCGTGCCGCTGTCCCGCCACACCATGGCCCTGCCCGGCCCGCACGTCTTCGTCGCGAGCCTCGATCATTCGCTCTGGTTTCACCGCCCGGTGCGCTGCGACGACTGGCTGCTGTTCGAGACCGAGGGGCCGTCCGCCGAAGCCGGCGTCAACATGGCGCGCGGCCTCGTCTATGACCGCGAAGGCCGGCTGGTCGCGAGCATGGCGCAGGAGGCCTTGCAGCTTCCCGCCGACTGACGGGGGGCGACGCGCCTGAAGACAGCGCCGCCCCTCTCACCTCCGTTCGTCCTGAGCCTGTCGAAGGACGACAGCGCAAGCCTTCACCCGCAAGCGGCAGGCGCGGATCCCATAGGTTGGTACGGTCGTCCTTCGACAGGCTCAGGACGAACGGCGGTGGGTGGGGGCGATGATTGACGGCACCCCCGATCCCGCCCCTGTCCTACGCCGCCGCGACGCGGCCCGCCCGCTCCGGGATCGTGTTGAGATAGACCGGGTCCTGCCGGTCCCGGCGGCCCGGCAGGTTGAAGACCGCGACATGGCCTTCGTCCTTGATCCCCGTCGACGGGCGGATGTCGCCCCATTCATTGGTGATCTTGCGCCGCAGAACCCGCCAGACGCCGTCCCGCCGCTCGAACAGGTCGATATAGCGGCCGCCGCAATAATAATCGTGCGGCGCGTCGATGGTGCCGTCCTTCACGCGCGCGTCGGCATAGGTTTCGCCGAAGAAGGCCTTGATCCGCTCATAACCGCCCAGCGACTGCTGATAGGCCCAGTAATAGGCCTCCGACGTGGCGAAATCGCCGTCGACGTCGATGGTGCAATGCGTCACCGTATGGATGCCGCCGGTGATGCTCTCCGCCATCGCCGGGATGATGTAGTCGGCGAATTCATGGGCATTGCCCGAGAAGGAGCCGTGGTCGTCGGTGGCGTCGGGATGGTAGATGCTCTTGAGCAGTTCCTTGTCGAGCCTGTCGATAGCCCGGCAATAGAGTTTGAGGACCTGTTCGATTTCCTGCCGGTCGAGAACCAGCCGGAGCTGTGCATTGAGATCGCCCATCACGTTACTCCTCTCCATTTGCGGCGCGCGGCCTGCCGGTCATTTGCCGGTGAAGGTCGGCCGGCGCTTTTCAATCATGGCGCTGACGGCTTCCTTGAAGTCGTCAGTGTAGGTCGTCAGCCCCTCATAAGCCACCCCGGCCTCGAACACCGAGCTGAACAGCTGGCGCAGGGCGATGTTGGTCACCGACTTGGTGTAGCGGATCGCCGTCTGCGCACCGCGCGCCAGCTTCGTGGCATAATTGTCGACGAAGGCGTCCAGCTCGGCGGCCGGCTTCGCGAAGGTGATGAGGTTGCAGCGCTCGGCCTCGACCGCGCCGATCGCCTCGCCGGTCAGCAGATAATGCTTGGCCTTGGCGAAGCCGATGAGCTGCGGCCAGATCAGCGCGCCGCCATCGCCCGCGACCAGGCCGAGCTTGACGTGCGGATCGGCGAAG
Organism: uncultured Sphingomonadaceae bacterium; assembly: GCA_964483275.1. Taxonomy (GTDB): domain Bacteria; phylum Pseudomonadota; class Alphaproteobacteria; order Sphingomonadales; family Sphingomonadaceae; genus JBBCJR01. The sequence goes on from CAZACH010000001.1 coordinate 25,428, forward strand.
CGCGCATGATCGGCGGCGATCACCACGTCGCACAGCAGCGCCACCGAGGCGCCGAAGCCGAAGGCGTCGCCATTGACCTTGGCGATGACCGGCTTGGGGCAGTCCAATATGCCCATGACGATCCGGCGCATGCTCTTGGCTTCGTTGACGAAGGGCGGGCGGATGCCCTTGATCTGGTCGGACAACCACTGGAAGTCGCCGCCCGCCGAAAAGGCCTTGCCGGCGCCGGTCAGCACGACGACGTCGCTGTCGGGATCGTCGGCCGCCTCGAAGAAGACGCGCGCCATTTCCTCGTGCAGCGCATGGCTGACGGCGTTCAGCAGCTCGGGACGGTTCATGGTGATGGTCAGAACCCGACCCTCGCGGCTGATCGTCAGCAGTTCGTAATTCTTGAAGTCCATGGTGTCTCCTTCCCCTCGGGCGGGGCTGACGTATCGGCTTGCAATCAGGCCGGCAAGGAAGCCGCCGGCGACGCGGCGCGCGGGCGATAGAACAGGAAGATCGCGCCCATCGCCGCGAACGTCGCGCAGTGCATCAGGATCGTCGCGGTATAGCCGCCGGTGGCGTCGAACATCGCCCCCGCGAGCGGACCGGCGCCGAACATGAAGGGAATCTGGAGGAAATAGCTCAGCCCCATTCCCAGCCCGATATTCGCCTCGCCCAGCCATGCGCCCATCGTCAGGCCGAACAGGGTGAGCACCGCGTTCAGGCCCGCGCCCATCAGAAAGGCCAGGATGAGCAGCAGCGGCAGGCTGCCGCCGACGACGATCAGACCCAGCCATGGCGGGATCAGCGCGAAGCAAAGGATGGCCAGCGCCCGCCCGCCACCGACACGGTCGGCCAGCCAGCCGAACGCCGGCGCGCCGGCGACACCGGCGATCCCGAAGGCGCTGAGCAGCAGCGCGGCGGACGGCAGGTCGAGCCCGCGCCCCATGCCGAGCGGGACGAGATGCGTCACCAGCGTCAGGCCGCCGGCCGACAGGATGCTGACGCCGAGCGTCAGGATCAGGAAGGGCGGCGCGCGGAAAATCTGTCCGGCGCTCATCAGCGGGTCGCCCGCCGTGCCGGCCGGCGCATCCGCCGCGACCAGGGCAGGCGCGGAAGCCGGCCGGTCGCGGATCAGCAACAGCAGCGGCAGCAGCGCCAGCAGCAGCACCGCTTCACCGAGGAAGGTGGCGCGCAGGCCGACGGCGCCGAGCATCGCGGCGGCGGCGAGCGGCATCACCGTGTTGCCGATCGGCATGTTGATGATGCCGAGCGCCCGCCCGCGCCCCTCGGGGAACCAGTTGGCGATGATCGCGGTGCAGGGCACGACGCTGAACAGGCAGAAGCCCGGCCCGATCATCAGCCCATAGACGACCAGCAGCGCCTCGATGCTGGCGACGCGGCTGGCGACGAAATAACCGGCGGCGTTCAGGGCGATCCCGGCCGCCATCAGCGCCCGGATCGGCACCCGCCGCATGGCGCCGCCGACCAGCGGCGCCAGCAGGCCGAGCGCGAGGGTGAGCATGCTGAGACCGCCCGCCGCCAGCGCCCGCGTCGTGTCGAACTCCCGCTCGACCGCTTCGACCAGCGCGCCATAGGCCGCGAAATTCACGCCGAGCGCGACGTTCAGGATAACGAACGTCACCGCGACGACCAGCCAGTTACCGCCCTTCACTCGGCTTCCCCTTTTATCTTCTTCGTTGAGATCGGTTCGCCGAGCTATTCGACGGAGATGTCCTCCACCGCATTGATGGAGAGAATGGACGTGGCGTGGAGCATCAACTGCGTCAGCCGTTCGACATTGTCGCGGCCCAGCCGCTGCTCGATCTGCTGGGACTGCTCGCCGGCGGCGCGGGTGAGCGGCTCGCGCATCGCCCGGCCCTGCTCGGTCAGGTGGATCATGATGACGCGGCGGTCGCCGGGCAGGCGCCTGCGTTCGATCAGGCCGGCGCGTTCCAGCCGGCTGAGCGTCTGCCCGACCGTCGCCTTGCCGATGTCCAGCCGCCGCGCCAGTTCCACCTGCGACAACGGCTCGTTGAACCACAATTCGCCAAGCACATAGGATTGGGCGGGCGCGACGCCGGTGTCGCCGATGCGGGACAGATAATCGTTCTGCAACAGCCGGGCGAGGAACTGCGCCTGATAGGCCATGGACAGCTTGATGTTCGGGTGTTCGTCCGGCGATCCATCGCCACAAGGCGCCTCCGGCACGATCCGTGCCGCGCTCGACGATCGACTGCTACCCATCGGCAAAACTTCCCCGTTGACTGTCTTTTTCGGACCTAACACCGGCTATATGGCCTTGTCTCGCATGATCTGGCCAATCCCGCCTGGAGTTTGTCCGGTTTGGACGGCGCCAGCCCGCTCCCCCACCCGGCCACCCATAGAATATAGCCGTTGGGTGGCCGGGTGGGGGAGCGGGCTGGCGCCGATTCCGCGCGAAGCGGACAAACCCTAGGCCGCCGACCGCGCGCTGCGCGGCCGTGGGCGATAGCCGGCGATATAGCGGTCGATCATCGCATGATATTGCGCGATGCGGCGCTCCTGCCCGGCGAGCAGCGCCCCGCGATAGCCGCGCGAGTTCATCGCGAGCTGCTGGCCGGCCATCACCCAGGCATCGCCGTCCAGCACGACGCCCAGGCTTTTCTCGCCATAGTCGATCAGCTCGCGCTCGACGCGGTCGAGGGTCTCGTCGCCCTCCCTGGTGACAAGCTCGATATGCGAGCTTTTGCCGCCGAAATTATAATACCAGCTGTCGAAGATGCATTTCTGCGGATCGGTCGGATGCGGCATCGCGCGCAGGAACAACATGCCGTCGGCATTCAGCGACGTCGCGAAATTGGGGAAGACCGTATAGTGGAAGACGTCGGTCAGCTGATCGTCGCTCAGCCGGTCATAATGGGCAAAGCCCCGCTCCTTGCCGAGCCGCCGCTTCTGCTGCTGGACGGCGCGGCGCGCATCGCGTTCCCGGCCGGCGAAATCGTCGGGGTTCAAGTCCCAGCGCCGCAGGTCGGTGGCGATCGCCTCCGTCATCCGCGGCTTGTGCTCCGGCAGGCGATGCGCGGGCAGGCAGCACTGCGTCTGGCCCAGCGCATGGCCGTTGTCGTACAGCTCGATGCGCGTCTCCAGATAGCTGTCCTCGGCATATTCAATGCCTTCCGGGTGGGCGGTCGGCAGGTGATAGGTCTCGTGGAAATTGTCGAGAAGCAGCTTCCAGTTGCACGGCATGCGCACCGACAGCGCCTGCACCCGGGTCATGTTCTCCAGCGGATAGGCCATCCACTCGTCGCGAATGGGGCCGAGAAATTCGTCGAGCGGGACGCAGTCGGGGTCCATGTTGATCCACACGAACCCGGCGAAGACCTCGCAGCGCACCGGGACCAGCGATGCCTGCGCGCAGACGTCGCCCGCAAAATCCTCCGGGTCCTGCGCATAGCTGCACCGGCCGTCCAGCTCGAACCGCCAGCTGTGATAGGGGCAGGTGAAGGACGGCATGCTGCCCTCCGGCTCCAGCACCAGGCGGTTTCCGCGATGCTGGCAGACATTGTAGAAGGCCTTGATCGACCCGTCCTCCTGCCGGACGATCAGGATCGACTCGCGGCCGACCTCCTCCAGCAGATAGTCGCCGGCCTCGGGCAGATCATCGGCGCGCACGGTGATGAGCCAGCTGCTCGTCCAGACATTCTCCCATTCGGCTTCCATGAAGGCCGTGGACGTATAGCGCTCGCCGCCAAGCGGCCGATTGGCGTTGGCCGCCCGCTCGATCCCGTGGGTCATGTCACTCTCCATCGCATTTGTCGTTCGTATCTGTATGTAGACATACTATCGAAGTTGGGCGCCGAGACAATCCCCGCCGCGCGAACAGCCACACGGCCGACCAAGGACTTGCGAGCCGCTGCCTGATCGACGATTGGAGGGGCAGCGGGGATCGGACGCCCCCGGTCTGGCAGTCAGGAAAGGCGGAACAATCGCATGAGCATGGCCCAATATCTCTGGAGCGCGGCGACGGCGCTGCGGCTGCAAGTCCGACCGGCGGTCGAGGAAAACAGCGCGCGCGACGCGCTGGACAACAGCATCCGGGTCTTGACGGCCGTCGCCAACGCGCTGGAGCCGGAAGCCGCCGCGCCGCCGCCGCCGGCGCTTGCCGGCCGGGCAGAGGCCGCCACCGACCATCTGGGCGGTCCGCCCGAAAATGCCGCCGCGCGCCGCGCCAGCGGCACGGCGATCGCCGAGGTCGCAGCCGGTTTCGAGAAGAACGGCGATATCGCATCGGACGAAGCGCGCGCCGCCATCGCCTGGGAAAAGGCGATGCTCGACGCGAGCGTCGCCGCCTTCGACGCCGTCGAACGCGCCCTGCCCGCCACCGAGGTCGATCCGGCGCAGAATATTGATCCGGCGGCGCTTGAGCGGTTCCTGCGCGGCTGGAGCGGCAACCAGGCGCTGGCCGTCGAGGAGTTCAAGCTGGTCGTCGGCGGCCGTTCGCGCCAGACGGCGCTGTTCAAGGTCGCCAATGCGCCCGATCTGCCCGCCGCCCTCGTCGTGCAGCGCGGTATCCCCGGCCTCGTCGGATTTGCCAGCGAGAGGTTGCAGTTCAACCTGCTGAGCACGCTTCGCGACGCCGGCATGCGGGTGCCCCGCCCGATTCTGGTGGAGGAGGCCAGCGAGCATCTGGGCGCGCCGTTCATGATCGTCGAACGGTCGCCGGGCAGCCCGGTGCTGACCGATTACTGGGGCGGGCCGGATTCCGAGGGCGTCATCCTCGACCTCGCGCGCGAAATGGCGCTGCTCCATGCCCAGCCGCTGGGCGCGCTGGCGGACCAGCTGCCGCAGTCCCGGCAAAGCTATGACATCGAAGGCTGGAAGGCCGAGCTGGAGACGCTGGCCAATGACTGGAACAGCCTCGCCCACTGGCCGTCGGTCACGATGTCGGCGGTGATCGCGTGGCTGCGCGCCAATGTCGATTGCCTCGACGACCGCCGCGGCATCGTCCACAACGACATGGTGTTCCACAACATCCTGGCGGAAGACGGCCGGATCTCCGCGATCCTCGACTGGGAACAGGTCAGCATCGGCCATCCGGGCGAAGACCTCGGCTATTGCTATCCCTATGTCGCGCCCGCGATCGACTGGGACAAGTTCCTCGCCGCCTACCGCGCCGCCGGCGGCCCCGACATCCCGCAGCGGCAGATCTCCTATTTCGCGCTGCGCGCCGGCCTGCGCCTGATGATCCTGGTCATGCAGGGCGGCCGCGATACGTTCGAGAAGGGCCAGAACGACAATGTGCTGGTCGCCAGCGCCGGCGCCCACTTCACGCAGCGGCTGCTGCATCGCGTCGCGGGCGTGCTGGCATCGGTGCTCGACCGCGCCGACTGAGTTCCGGGCGGGCCGGCGGGGCGCGACAGCCACCCCCCGCCGGCCGCTCAGGCGTGGATCAGCCGAGCGCTTCCATCTGCGCCTGGAACTGCGCGGCGTCGAAATAGTCGCGCCACCGGGCGATCTTGCCGTCGCGCAGCTCGAACGTGCCCATCACGGGTATTTCAAGCCAGCGCCCCTTGATCCGGAAGCGGTCGACGCGCTCGGTCAGCACGGCGCCGTCCGACGTTTCGGCGGCATGGCTGACGACCCACTCGATCTCCTCCGCGTCGCCCAGGAACACCGCGAGGCCCGCGCGGATTTCGGCATGGCCGTTCATCGGCGCCCACGGAATATTATGGTAGAAGCAATCCTCCGTCATCGCCGCGACGATCTTGTCGAGATCGCGCGTCTTCCAGAGCGCGATGAAGGCCATGACATTATCCAGATTACGGCTCATTTCGACTCTCCCGTCTGTCGGACAATTCAGGTTTTCTGGATGAGGGCGCGGATATTCGCCTTGACCCTCGCCAAAGTCTCCTCGGTGATGCGCTGTTCTTCGCGCGACACGCCGGCCAGGATCGAACGATTGAGCTTCGTGCCGACCTTCTGCATCTGGGCGATCACCTCGAAGCCCTTGTCGGTGATATAGACCCGGCGCGCGCGGCGATCGGCCGGGTCCATCCGGCGCTCGACATAGCCCTGCGCCTGCAGGCGGTCGATCAGGCCGCCGATCGTCACCTTGCCGAGGTCCATGAACCGCGAAATCTCGACCTGCATCATCCCTTCATGCTTCGAGCGCGACAGCACCGCCAGCACCGACCATTGCGAGCGCGTGATCCCCAGCGGGCGCATCGCGTCGTCGAACAGCGTGCGCCGCATGCGCGACACGTCATGGACAAGGAAGCCGAAACGGAAGGGCTTGGCGGCCGGCTTGGGACGGCGGGCGCCCGATGATCCGGCCTTGTCCGCCTGACCGGTCTTGCTTGAACTCATGTCCCGAAACGGCTCCCCCGAGATTGCCCGGCCATGCTTATCAGATCGTCGGGGGCGGGCAATGTCGCAAACGAAGGCTTGCCGGCATATCATATGCTGCTACACGATTTCCGCCGGCGCGGAGACGCCGGCACGGCAGCGGAGGCGAAAAGCATGGCAACCCAGGCATCGGCGCGCGAGCTTGAAGGCCGGGTCGCGATCGTCACCGGCGCGGGGCAGGGCATCGGCCAGGGCGCGGCGGTCGCGCTTGCACGGGCCGGCGCGCGCGTCGCGATCGCCAGCAAGACCGGCGCGAAGCTCGACGACACGCGCGCCCTCATCGAAGCGGCCGGCGGCCAGTGCCTCGCCATCGAAGGCGATGTCGGCAGCGAACGGGACATCGCCGCGATCGTCGAGCGGACGCTGGCGGCGTTCGACGGCATCGACATATTGGTCAACAATGCGCAGCAGGCCGCGCTCGGCCCGCTGCTCGACCTCAGCGACGCGGAGTACCGGCTGACCTTCGACACCGGGCCGCTGGCGGTTTTCCGCATGATGAAGGCCTGCCACCCGGCGATGAAGGCGCGCGGCGGCGGCTCGGTCATCAACTTCGCCAGCTCCGCCGCCATTGCGTGGAACACCAGCGGCGCCGGCATCTATGGCTCGATGAAGCAGGCGATCCGCGCGCTCGGCCGCGCGGCGGCCTCCGAATGGGGGCCGGACGGCATCCGGGTCAACACCATCGCGCCGCTCGCCGCCTCGCCGTCCTTCAAGGGCTGGCTCGACGCCCTGCCGCAGGGGCCGGACGAGTATCTCGCGACCATTCCCCTGGGCCGCGTCGGCGATCCGGAAACCGACATCGGCGAAGCCATCGTCTTCCTTGCCGGCCCGCGCTCGCGCTACATCACCGGCGCGACCATTCCCGTCGACGGCGGCCAGGCCAATTTCGGCTGAGCCGCCAAGGACGATCCCACGGAGCGAGACCAGAATGCTGCTGCACGAAGACCTTCCGCACACCATCCCCGCCCGCGCCTGGCTGCGCTGGAAGGAAAATTACTTCTGGGTCTTCATGGACCCGGAGCGCGACATCTGCTGCCTGGCCCATTGCACGGCCGAACCGACCTTCGAGCGCGCCTTCGCCTCGTTCACGGTGATGCACAAGGGCAAGAACATCGTCAGCGCCCGCGAGGTGCCGATGCCCTCGCCGTTCGAGGGGGCCAGCGAACTTCACTATGGCGGCCTGACGCTTCGCTTCCTTGAGCCGCAGAAAAGCTTCCAGGTCACTTACGAGGACGACGTGGTTTCGGCCCGGCTCGACTTTTCGGCGCGGCTGCATCTGTTCGACTTCATGGCCTGCACCGACGTCAATCCCGACCAGTTCTCGGTTTCGGAGAATACCGCGCTCGAGCGCAATTCATTCCGTCACCAGGCCCAGTGCATGACGGCGACCGGCAACGTCACCTTCAAGAGCGGGGAGTTCGCGGGCACCTCGGTCGACGTCGACGGCACCGGCTATCGCGACCATAGCTGGGGGATGCGCAACGACCAGATGACGCTGTCGCACAACTGGTCCTTCTTCAACTTCCCGAGCATGGGCTTCCACCTTTTCACCGTGCGCAACGTCGTGCGCCCGGAAAACAGCACGGCGGAAGGCTATGTCGCGGTGCCGGCCGGCAATCAGGTCATCAAGTCGCTGAAGATCGAGAATGTCGGCGAGGGGCCGGAGGGCATGCCGGACAAGGTGATCTATCGCGCCGTCGCCTATGACGGCACGCCCTATACGCTGGTCGCCGATGTCGGCAACGCCTTCGCCCGCCTGCCGCTTCAGGGGCAGAAGCCCGGCAGCAAGATCTATTATAATGTCGAGAATATGTGCCGCGTCCATTGCGAGGAGACCGGCGAGCACGGCTTCGCGAACGTCGAAATCGGGCATCTGGCGGACGCATGAACGGCACCGGCCTTCCCCAGCCGCTCGACCGGCTGCGACTGCCGGTGATCGGGGCGCCGATGTTCCTGATCTCGGGGCCGGAGCTGGTCATCGCCCAGTGCAAGGCGGGGATCGTCGGCGCGATGCCGGCGCTCAACGCGCGGCCGGCCGAACAGCTCGACGACTGGCTCCACCAGATCCGCGAGGAGCTGGCGGCCTGGGACCGCGCGCATCCCGACCGGCCCGCCGCGCCCTTCGCCATCAACCAGATCGTCTATCACACCAACGACCGGCTGGAGGCGGACATGGCCCTGTGCGAGAAGCACCGGGTGCCGATCATCATCTCCTCGCTGGGCGCGCGTGAGGACGTCAATGTCGCGGCGCATCGCTGGGGCGGCATCGTGCTGCACGACGTCATCAACGACCGCTTCGCGCGCAAGGCGATCGAAAAGGGCGCCGACGGGCTGGTGGCGGTGGCGAGCGGCGCGGGCGGCCATGCCGGCCGCACCTCGCCCTTCGCGCTGATCCAGGAAATCCGCGCCTGGTTCGCCGGGCCGCTCGCCCTTTCCGGCGCGATCGCCACCGGCGGGGCGATCCTTGCCGCGCAGGCGATGGGCGCCGACCTCGCCTATGTCGGCTCGGCCTTCATCGCGACGGAGGAGGCGCGGGCAAGCGACATCTACAAGCAGGGCATCGTCAGCGGGCGCGCCGACGACATCCTCTACACCGACCTGTTCACCGGGGTTCACGGCAATTACCTGCGCGCCTCGATCGTCGCCGCCGGCCTCGATCCCGACAATCTTCCGCCACGGCTCGACGGGGGCACCAGCTTCGGCGGCGGCAGCAAGGCGTGGCGCGACATCTGGGGCGCCGGCCAGGGCATCGGCGCGATCGACCGGGTGGAGCCGGCGGCGGCGCGGATCGCCGCGTTCAGCGCCCAGTATGACGCGGCGCGGGCACGCCTTCTGAAAGGCGCCGCATGACGGACACATCGAACCCGCCGGACTTTCGCTATGAGGTCGGCGATCATATCGCGGTGATCCGGTTCGACCGGCCCGACAAGCTCAACGCCTTCACCCGGACGATGGCGATGGACCTTGTCGGCCTGATCGACCGGGCCGACAATGACGACACCGTCCGCGCCCTCATCCTGACCGGCGAGGGCCGCGCCTTCTGCGCCGGAGCGGACCTTTCCTCGGAAGGGTCGAGCCTGTCGGGCAAGGCCGCGCCGGCGCCCACCCCGCTGAAGGCGGACGGCTCGATCGACTGGTCCGATGAATCGACCCGCGACTTCGGCGGCTTCATCACGCTGCGCCTGTTCGACTGCCGCAAGCCGGTGATCGTCGCCTTCAACGGGGCCGCCGCCGGCATGGGCGTGACCATGGCGCTGGCGGCGGATTTCCGCATCGCCTCCACCTCCGCCAAGTTCGCCCTGCCTTTCGTGCGCCGGGGCATCGTGCCGGAATCGGCGTCGAGCTGGTTCCTGCCGCATATCGTCGGGATCACGCGCGCGCTCGACTGGACGCTGACCGGCCGCACCTTCGCCGCGCCCGAAGCGCTCGACGCCGGGCTGGTGAGCGCCCTGCACGAGCCTGACGCGCTGATGCCCGCCGCCCTCGCCATCGCGCGCGGCATCGCGGACAACGCCGCGCCGGTGTCCGTCGCGCTGACCCGCCAGATGCTCTGGCGGATGATGAGCGCGGATCATCCGATGGCCGCGCATCGCATCGAAAGCCGCGGCATTTTCAGCCGCGCCCGCGCCCGCGACGTCAAGGAAGGCGTCGCCAGCTTCATCGAAAAGCGCGCACCCGATTTCGCCGACCGGGTGTCCACCGACATGCCCGATTTTTTCCCCTGGTGGGACGAACCCGGGTTTCGCTGAACATATCGCGGGCGCCTTTACTGTCCTCCGCCCCGTCAACGGTGCTGCAATTAGGCAACAGCATCGGCCAATTCAGCGGCCATACACCCATGAGCGCCGCCCGCTGCTTCCGAAATGCTTGACGCTTGCCTCGGGAAGAATATGGTTTGCCGACATACAGATATGGTGCCAGCCCATCATCGGGAAATGGGCAGCCGCGACGACAGGTCGAGGAGGGTGATGGCGAGGTAAAGTCTCGAAAAGACCACAAAATCCAGTGCCGCCCATTATTCGTCCGCCATCTTTTCAGGCGGCGCCGCCTCCTATGGATATCGGCGAATGGCGGCGGCCAAAGCACATGAAGATCAATCAGGGAGATTGCCATGACAGCGTTTATATTGCCCAGCAGCAAGTCAAAAACCGGACGCCGCTTCATGCTCGGCGCCAGCCTTGGCGGTGTTGCCCTGCTGGCGCTCACCGCCGCCACCGCGGCCCACGCCCAGACCGACCCCACGGACTCGCAGGCCACGGGCGCTTCCTCCGGCCTGCAGGAAATCGTCGTCACCGCGCAGAAGCGCGCCCAGAACGTGCAGGACACCCCGCTGTCGGTCACGGCCGTATCCGGCGAAACGCTCACCGCGCAGGGCATCACGACGGTTCAGGAATTGAACCGCGTCGATCCGGCGTTGCAGATCGGCATGGCGACCGGCACGGTCACGACCTTCATTCGCGGCATCGGCAACCCGGTCACCACGGCCGGTAACGAGGCGAGCGTTCCGGTCTATATCGACGATGTCTATTTCATCCGTGCGGCGGCGCCCTTTTTCGACCTCGCGAGCGTCGACCGGGTCGAGGTGCTGAAGGGCCCGCAGGGCACGCTGTTCGGCCGTAACGCATCTGGCGGCGTCATCTCGATCTACACGAAGGATCCGAGCCAGACGCCGG
>CAZACH010000002.1:0-28883 GCA_964483275.1 uncultured Sphingomonadaceae bacterium
CTGGTCGAGGCGATGACCATGCTCGACGAGGGCGTCGCCAAGGAGACGATCGACAAGGCGGCGATGGCGTTCGGCATGCCGATGGGTCCGCTGGAACTCGCCGATCAGGTCGGCCTCGACGTCGGCCTCGCCGTCGCCGAGATGCTGAAGAAATCGCTCGGCTGGCCGCTGCCCGACACGCCTGACTGGCTGCGCGCCAAGGTCGACAAGGGCGAACTCGGCAAGAAAAGCGGGCGCGGCATCTATGAATGGAAGGATGGCAAGCCGGTCAAATCATCCGACGCGCCCGACCCGACGCCGGACATGGCCGACCGGCTGATCCTGCCGATGCTGAACACGGCGGTCGCGCTGCTGCGCGAAGGGGTGAGCGACGATCCCGACATCGTCGATGCCGCCATGGTCTTCGGCACCGGCTTCGCGCCCTTCCGTGGCGGCCCGATCCACTATGCCCGCACGCGCGGCGTGGAGGATGTGCGCCGCGCCCTGTCCGGCCTCGCCGAAAAACATGGGCAGCGTTTCGCGCCCGATGCCGGGTGGGACCGGATCGGGTGAACGGCGCGCCGGCGCCTGATCCGTCGGCAACCCGAAACGGTCAGGCCCCGACGCCGCTTATGCGTCTGACCCGACGCTTTCCCGCGGGACCATCTCCACCGCGCCGATGCCCGCCAGGAACAGGCGGATCATCTGGTCCAGATGCAGCGCCTGCTCCTCCATCGTCGGGATCGGCTTGTTGTGGACCAGCGCGACATGGACCTGGCTGAACAGCAGGTGCGCGAAAATCCCGGCCGAGGCGCGGGGGTCGTGCAGCCGCAACAGGCCCTTGCCCATGCGATGTTCGAAATAGGCCTGAATCTGCTCGATATAGAAGGACCATGCACCCTGCGCGGTCTGCGCGATCTCGGGATGCTGCGACGCCGAGGCGGAGATGAGCTGGAACATGGCGACGGCACGCGGCTGGGTGGCGGCGTCGAGCAGCGCCTGGCTCACCCGCCGCAGGCTGGCGGCCGCCGGCAGAGTGTCGTCCAGGTCGAAGATCATCTCCTCATATGTCTGCGCCACCAGTTCGCGCGCCACGACGGCGAACAGGTCGGCCTTTTCAGGATAGCGCAGATACAGGGCGTTCTTCGACGTTCCCGCCTCGCGCGCGACGCGCTCGAAGGTCGTTTCGCGATAGCCCAGCTCCAGAAACATGCGGGTCGCCACATCGACGATGCGGGCGCTGAGCGCGCGCGCCTCCTCGGCGGTCGGCCGCCCGCCCCGGCGTGGAGATGTCGTCATTCGTCCCTTCCCTCGCTCTCCGCGACACGCTGCCACGCCGGCCGGCGCGTGACCAGAGTTGCCTCTCAGCGCACGCGCATCGGCAGTTCGGGGAAGCTGCGGAAACCGAACAGCGGCGAATGGGAGATTTCCGACACGGGCACCGCGAAGGACAGGCTTTCCCACTGGTCGAGCCATGCCTGGACGGACAGGTTCAGCTCCTGCCGCGCCAGCGGCGCCCCGACACAGGAATGAATGCCATAGCCGAACGCCTGATGGTTGCGCGGCGCCTTGCGGTCGAGGTCGATCCGGTCGGCGTTGGCGAAGGACGCCTCGTCACGATTGGCGGACCCCCACAGGATGAAGCAGATCGCGTCCCGGGGGATCGCAACGCCCGCCAGTTCCGTGTCGCGCGTGACCAGACGGGGGTTGAGCACCGCCGGCGTGCCGACCCGCAGCGCCTCCTCGACAAAGGCCGGCACCTTCTCCCGATCCGCCTTGAGCGTGTCCCACAGGTCGGGCCGCGCCGCGAGATAATAGGCGCACAGGGCAAGGCCGTTGCGCGTCGTCTCGTTCCCCGCCGCCATCAGCAGATAGCAGAGCGACAGGCGCTCCTCGATCGACAGCAGTTCGCCCTGATCGTCCCTTGCATTGGCGACAAGGCTGAGGATGCCGTCATCGGGGCTTGCGACCAGCCGGTCGACGAAGCCCTTGAGATAATGCTGGCCTTCCGCGAACAGGCTGACCGCGGCCCTGGCCTTTTCCGGAGAGCTGGACGGGTCCACCATCTCCACGAAAGTGTCGGTATAGCGCTGGACGAGCGGCCGATCCGCCGCGGGCAGGCCCAGCATGTCGCTGATCATCGCGATCGGCAGGGGAATCGCGAACTTCGTCATGAAATCGAACGGCTCATCGCGCGGAATATCGCGCATCAGGCCGTCGATCGCCGACAGGATGGCCGGTACCAGCGCCTTGACCTTGTTGTTGAGGAACAGGCCGTTGACGATCTTGCGGTACAATGTGTGCATCGGCGGATCGGCCGAGGCGATGGTGTGGACGATGCCCCAGCCCTGCGACAGCAGGTGCGGCTGAAGCTCCGGCCCAAGGTTGCCCCAGCGCCAGATGTCCGACGGCACCATGCTCGAAAAGGTCGCGGGGTCCATCGCCACCGCCTGCACATCGGCACGGCGGCTGACGAGGAACACCGGCCGGTCGTTGCCCGGCACGGTGATCCGCTTCACCGGCGCCCGCGCCCGCAACGCCGCCCAATAGGCATGCGGGCACGAAAGCGTCGCGGGGTCGAACGGCGCGAAGCTGTCTGGATCCTGGGTCATATCGGCCTCGTGCGCGTTCCCGGTCATCAGAATTTGAATCCCGCCTGGACATAGACCTGACGCGGCGCGCCCTGGATGCGCCAGCCCCCGCTCGATTGCGGCGCCATGATCACATTATAGTTCCGGTCGGTCAGGTTCTCGCCATAGACGCTGACATAATAGCTCTCATCCTCGGACAGCCACGTCAACTTGGCGCTGAGCATCGCGCGCTTGCGCTCGACGAACAGGCCGGCCGGGTCATAATTGCTGGCGGACCGATAATTGGCCGTGGTGTTGAACCGCAGCGAGCCATAGCCGGGCGCCAGCGGCTGTTCGTAATCGACGCGGACATAGCCCGTATATTTGGGGGCGTTGACCAGTCGGTTGCCGCTGAAATCCTGTCCGGGCAGCAGCGCGAGGCCGAGGCCGCCCTGGTCGATGCAACTCGCATTGGTCGACGCCATGCCGCACGGCACATAGGCGTCGCCGATATAATCCTTGTACTTGGTGTTGAGGTAGCCGCCGCCGACGCCGATCTCCAGCCGGTCGGTGGCCTTCCACAACAGGTCGGATTCAAGCCCCCAGACGCGGGCGCTCGCCGCGTTGACCGCCCGCGTGCCGCCGGTCGACTGGTCGGTGATCTGCTGCTGCAGGTCCTTATAGTCGTAATAGAAGGCGGCGCCGTTGAAGCGGACAGTGCCGAATTCGGTCTTCCAGCCGAACTCGTAGGCGTCGAGGATTTCGGGCTTCACCTCGTCCACGGTGCCGAACGCCGGCAGGTTGAGGCCGCCGCTCTTGAAGCCGCGGCTGTAGGTGACATACAGCATCACCCGGTCGATCGGCGTATAGCTGAGCGTCGCCTTCGGGGTGAACTGCTTGAACTTCGGCGCGGCGGCCGGCGCGGCGCAGAGAATCTGTCCGGCGGCGGTGCAATCGCCCGTCGGCGCGATCACGGCGTCGCCGGGGAACGCCCCGTTCGCCGTGGTGCCGAGCAGGCCGTGGCTATAGACCAGCTTCTTCTTCTCGGCGGTGTAGCGGGCGCCGACGGTCAGCTTGAAGGCGTCCGAAAAGGCATAGTCCGCCTGACCGTATGGCGCGATCGAGGTGGTGTGGACCTTGCCGTCGCTGCCGAAGAAGGTGCCGTCGCCGACCGAACTGCCGAAGATGCCGAACGGCGCGCGCGACTTCTCGTCGAGCAGGTAGAGTCCGGCGACATAGGTCAGCGGGCCGTCGGCCGCCGAGACGAGCTGGAACTCCTGGGTCCACTGGCGGGTGAGCTGGCGGAAATAGGCTTGCTGCAAGTCCGCGTCGGTCGCATCGAGGTCGCCGAAGGTTTCCTGGTCCTCGTCGCGATAGCTGGTGATGCTGGCGAGCGTAACCGGGCCGGCATCATATTCGACGCGCAGCGACAGGCCCCAATTCTTCAGGTCCACGCCGTTATTGGCGATGTTGGTCGAGGTGGTGTGGAAGCCGGTGGCGACGTTGCCGCCCATCGCCGCGCCGATCTGCTCCGGACCGCCGGGGAACAGGTTGGTGAAGGCAAAGCCCTCGGTGTCGCGCTTGCTGACATAGTCGCCGGACAGCTTGATCGTCAGATTGTCGATGCCGTCATAGAGCAGCTTGCCGTGCAGGAAATCCTCGTTGCGGCCGTTGAGGTAACGCGGACCGCCCTCGCCGACATTCTTCACGAATCCGCGATTTTCGTCATGCCGGTACGACATGCGGACGGCGAGGCCGTCGGCGATCGGCGCATTGACCATCGCCTCGACCGCAAGGCGCTCGTCGCTGCCATAGGTCAGCGCGCCTTCGGCCTGGAACTCGTGCCTGGGGTCCTTGGTGATGATGCGGATCGCGCCGCCGGTCGCGTTGCGGCCGTAAAGCGTGCCCTGCGGCCCCTTCAGCACCTCGATCCGCTCGATATCGTTGAACGAGAAGACCGCGCTCGACGCGCGCGGCATGTACATGTCGTCGAAATAGACGGAGACGCTGTTTTCCAGGCCGGGATTGGCGAACTGGGAGCCGATGCCGCGAATATAGGGCGAGGCATTGGTGTTGTTGACGGTGATCGTCAGGTTCGGCGTCACCTTGGACAGCGAAACCGTCGCCTCGATATTCGCGCCGGCGATCGCGTTCTGCGACAGGGCGGTGACGGCCACGGGAACGCGTTGCAGGCTCTCGGAACGCTTCTGCGCGGTGATGACGATCTCGTCGAGCCTGTCCGATGAAGCGCCATAGGCCGCATCCTGAGCAAGGGCCGGCGCGACGACAGCGCATGATGCCAGCAGCGCCGCCAGAGTGGATGCTTTCCCCGAAAATACCATCAAAATCTCCCCGCGGCCGCTGGCGCGGCCCGTCTAACCCCACGCTATCTCGCGCTTAAACATGCCGATAGGTTATGTTTTAAGCAGATTGCAAACGATATTTTTGTGAAAAACCCTAAAAATATCGTTGTAACGGGATAATATGTTGCGTTAATGACACATCACGAAGCCGCAGGGAGGGCGGCGCCGCCAGAGGGAATCAAGGCCGGGATCATCGGCATCCGACCGGCGCATCCTGTCCGGACGCCGCCCTTCGCGCCGGCGCGCATCGTGACAGGTTTCAAGCGAACGGGATGATGAACTGATGGCACATATTCTGATTGTCGGCGGCGCGGGCGGGCTTGGCCTTGCGGTCGGAAACAAGCTGCTGGCGCGCGGCGATTCGATCACGATCAGCGTCCGCGACGACGCGGAGGAAGCGATCGCCCGCAAGGCGCTTTCCGCCGTGCCCTCGATCCTGCGCATCGACCTGGCAGACGCGGCGGCGACCAAGGCGACGATCGACGCGGCGGTCAAGACCCTGCCGGCCATCGACGCGGTCATCGTCTGCGCCGCCATCGCGCCGCTGGGACCGGTGGAAACGACCTCGCTCGAGATCGTGCGCCGGTCGCTGGAGGTCAACTGCGTGTCGAACGTCGCCATATTCCAGGCGACGCTGCCCGCCCTGCGTCGGACCGGGGGCCGTATCCTGTTCGTCTCCTCGATGGCGGGCGTCGCGGCCATGCCGTTCATCGGCGCCTACTCCGCCTCCAAATTCGCGCTCGAAGGCGCGGCGGACGTCATGCGCCGCGAGGCCGCGCCGCAGGGCGTCGAGGTCGTCATCGTCCAGCCGGGCGGCATCAGGACGCCGATGGTCAGCCAGCAGCTGATCGAGGTGAAGGAACGCCTTGCCGCCTTGGCCGCCGAGGAGCGCGACCTTTACGGCTATCTCTACCGCGCCTTCGACGTGATGGCGCAAAAGAGTCATTATGAAGATGCATCGACGCCCGAGCAGATCGCCGACACGGTCATTCTTGCACTCGATGCGCAAAAGCCCGAAGCCCGTTATGCGGCGGGGGCGGACGCGGTGGAGATGATCGCGCTCGCGAGGCAGGGCGACGCGGTTCTCGATGCCGCCTTTGCCGACATATATGCCAGGGCGGGTGCCGCCTGACGTTAGAGGAGGATTGGAGATGCGTAATTTTGAAGGCAAGGTCGCCGTGGTGCTTGGTGCTTCGGCGGAGGGCGGCACCGGCTGGGCGATTGCCGAGGCGCTGGCCAAGGCCGGCGCGAAGGTCGTGGTCGGCGCCCGCAGCTATGAGCCGCTGAAGCGCCTCGCCGACCGGATCGGCGGCCTCGCGGTGCGCTGCGACGGTGGCAACGAAGCCGACATCACCGCCCTCGCCGATGCGGCGATCGCCGAATATGGCCGCATCGACATCGCGGTGAACTCCGCCGCGACCCCGACGCTCGGCCTTATCAGGGACGCGACGCCGGAGCTGATGCAACAGGCCATCCAGGTCAATTTCCTCGGCATGACCTATTTCGTGCGCGACATGGCGGCGCGCATGAAGGACGGCGGCTCGATGATCCTGATCTCGTCGATGAGCGCGACCCACCCGCTCCAGCCGCATTTCTCCTATGCCTGCGCCAAGGCCGCGAGCGAATGCCTGATCAAATATGCCGCGCAGGAATATGGCCCGCAAAATATCCGGGTGAACGGCATCCGCATCGGCACCGTCGTCTCCGACATGGCCGGCGATTTCTTCAACACGCCGGGGGTGGGCGAGAAGTTCGCGCGCGAAGTGCCGCTGGGACGCCTGGGCACGCCCGCCGACATCGCCGATGCCGCGCTGTGGCTGTCCGGCCCGGCCTATATTTCGGGCGTCACGCTCGACATTTCCGGCGGCAACCAGATCAACCGCTTCCCCTTCCTGAACGAGCTGCCCGGCGGCGACGAGAGCTATGAAGGCTCCGGCGCGCTCTATGACCGGGAGCAGGGCCAGGGCTACGTCCCGACCGGCAAGGCCTGACGCAACCGGCGTCCGGGAGCGGGCCATGGCGGATGACGGGATCGTGCCCGCCATGGCCCGCTCCCGCCCGGACCCGGCGGGGCTGGAGGCGCTGACGGCCGCCACCGGCCCGCCGGCCGGACGGCTGGCGGCCATCGTCGCGATTGCTCCCGGCGCGCAGTTATGGAAGATATCCGGCCAGCATTGATCGGTGCGACGATAAAGGGGGGCGACGGCGTGCTGAGACATATTCCCTGGATCATCATGGCCGTCGTCGGAACCATCGCGCTGGCGGTGGTGGCGGTTTCGCGGGGCGAGCCGATCAACGCGCTGTGGATCGTGGTCGCGGCCAGTTCGATCTTCCTCGTCGCCTATCGCTATTACGCGCTCTACATCGGCCGGAACGTCATGCGGCTCGATCCGGCGCGGCCGACGCCGGCGGTCTATCGCGGCGACGGGCTGGACTATGTGCCGACCGACCGCCGCGTCCTGTTCGGCCATCATTTCGCGGCCATCGCCGGGGCCGGGCCGCTGGTCGGGCCGGTGCTGGCGGCGCAGATGGGCTATCTGCCGGGAACGCTGTGGATCATCTTCGGGGTCGTGATCGCGGGCGCGGTGCAGGACTTCATGGTGCTGTTCATCTCGATGCGGCGCGACGGGCGGTCGCTCGGCGAACTGGTGCGCATGGAGATGGGGGCGGTCGCCGGCACCATCGCGCTGGTCGGCGCCTTCATGATCATGGTCATCATCCTGGCCGTGCTGGCGCTGATCGTCGTGCGGGCGCTCGCCGAAAGCCCGTGGGGGATGTTCACCGTGGCGGCGACGGTGCCGCTCGCCATGCTGATGGGCGTCTATACGCGCTGGATCAGGCCGGGGCGGATCGGCGAGGTGTCGATCCTGGGCTTCATCGGCCTGATGCTGGCGATCGTCTATGGCCAGAACATCGCCGCCTCACCCGTCTGGGGGCCGATCTTCACCTTCACGCCGGTGCAGCTGTGCTGGATCCTCGTCGGCTATGGCGCGGTGGCGTCGATCCTGCCGGTCTGGCTGCTGCTCGCGCCGCGCGACTATCTGTCGACCTTCCTCAAGATCGGCGCGATCGCCGCGCTCGCCATCGGCATCGTCATCATGGCGCCGCCGCTGCAGATGCCGGCGCTCACCCAATATATTCACGGCGGCGGGCCGGTATGGTCGGGCGCGCTGTTTCCCTTCCTGTTCATCACCATCGCCTGCGGCGCGGTGTCGGGCTTCCACGCCCTCATCGCCAGCGGCACCACGCCCAAGCTGATCGCCAGCGAGGCCGACGCCCCGATGATCGGCTATGGCGCGATGCTGGTGGAGGCCTTCGTCGCGATCATGGCGCTGGTCGGCGCCTCGATCCTCGACCCCGGCCTCTATTTCGCGATGAACAGCCCGGCCGCCCTGATCGGCACCTCGCCCGAAAGCGCAGCGGCGGCGGTGACGGCGATGGGCTTCCCGATCAGCCCCGACGCGCTGGTGCAGACGGCGAAGGATGTCGGCGAGGCCAGCATCATCTCCCGCACTGGCGGCGCGCCGACGCTGGCGGTGGCGATGGCGGAAATCTTCAGCCATGTCGTCGGCGGCCAGGCGATGAAGGCCTTCTGGTATCATTTCGCCATCCTGTTCGAGGCGCTGTTCATCCTGACCGCCGTGGACGCCGGCACGCGCGCCGGCCGCTTCATGTTGCAGGACCTGATCGGCCTCGCCGCGCCGTCCTTCCGCTCCAGCGACTCCTTCATGCCCGGCATCGTCGCGACGGCGCTGTGCGTCGCGGCATGGGGCTTCTTCCTCTATCAGGGCGTCACCGACCCGCTCGGCGGCGTCAACACGCTGTGGCCGGTGTTCGGCATCTCCAACCAGATGCTCGCCGCCATCGCCCTGATGCTGGCGACGGTGGTGCTGTTCCGCATGAAGCAGGACCGCTTCGCCTGGGTGACAGTGGTGCCAACCGTCTGGCTGCTGATCTGCACGGTGAGCGCGGGCGCGCTGAAGCTGGTGTCGCCAGATCCGGCGGTCAGCTTCGTCTCCCACGCGCTCAAATTCTCCGAGGCGGCGGCGCGCGGCGAGGTGCTGGCGCCGGCGGCGTCGATGGAGGAGATGCGGCGCATCATCTTCAACGACTGGGTGGACGCCGGGCTTTGCCTACTGTTCCTCGCCGTGGTGCTCAGCCTGCTGGGCTTCACGATCAGGACGATCCTCGCCGCCCGGCGGGCGAATGCGCCGACGATCCACGAACTCGGCCCCCAGGCGGCGGCGGTGGCGGCGGAATGAGGGCGGCCCTCCGCCTCCTGCGCGAGACGGCGCTGCTGATGGTCGGCCAGCCCGATTACGACGCCTATCTCCGCCACATGGCGCGCCACCATCCCGAGCGGGCGCCGATGGACAGGATCGCCTTCTTCCGCGACCGGGAACAGGCGCGCTATGGCGGCAAAGGCGGCGGACGCTGCTGCTGAACGCCGGCCGATCGCCCCTCAGGCGCGCGGGGGCGTCCCGGCATGATGCTCGACCATGGCATCGCGCCGTTTCTCGGGCCGTATATAGATTGAGCTGATCTCCGGCACGGCGTCCTTCAACTCGGCCTCGATCGCCTCGATCAGCGTTTCGCCCTCGCCCATCGTCAGCCGATCGTCAAAGTCGGCGCTGATCGCCACGAAGATCGAATCGGGCGCGGTGTGGATCGTGCGCACATGGTTGACCGCGCTGATCTCGCGGCGCTTCTCGATCATGGTCCAGATGGCGTCGATCAGCGCCGGATCGGCGCTCTCGCCGATCAGCAACCCCTTGGCCTCGCGGGCGAGCAACATGGCGACGGCGGCGAGGACCGCGCCGATGGCGATGGAGGCGACGCCGTCGATGCGCGCATCGCCCGTGGCGTGGCTGAGCCAGACGCCGACGGCGGCGATCAGCAGCCCGAGCAACGCCGCGCTGTCCTCGAACAGCACGATGAAGCCGGCCGGATCCTTCGACCGGCGAACCGCCTGCCACCAGCTCGCGCTGCCGCGCTTCGCGCCGAACGCCTTGACGGCAATCGCCCATGAGATGCCCTCCAGCAGGAAGGCGATGGCTAGCACGACGTAATTGATCGTCGGATCGCGCAACGGCTCCGGGTCGGCGATGTGCACCCAGCCTTCATAGAGCGAGACGCCGGCGCCCACCGCGAAGATCAGGATCGCCACCACGAAGGCCCAGAAATAAAGCTCGCGCCCATAGCCGAACGGGTGGAAGCGGTCCGGCGGTTGCTTTGCCCTGGACTGGCCATGGAGCAGCAGCAGCTGGTTGCCGCTGTCGACCAGCGAGTGCACCCCCTCCGACAGCATGGAGGAGGAACCGCTGATCCCGGCCGCGACGAATTTGGCGACCGCGATGCCGAGATTGGCGAACAGCGCGCCATAGAGCACGATATTCGCCCTGATGTGCTGGAAGGCGGGCGCGGCCATTCCCTCCCGCCCTATGCGCCGACGCGATTGGCGGCGGTGTCGCGCCGCCCCGCCTCAGGGCAAGGCATAGGCGATGACCTCGTCGCCGATCGGCGTTTCCATGAAATGATGGCCGCCGGCATAGATGACGACATATTGCTTGCCGTTCGCCTCATAGGTCATCGGTGTCGCCTGCCCGCCGGCGGGCAGCACATCGGACCAGACCGTCTTGCCGGTCCTGATGTCGATGGCGCGGATCAGGTTGTCGGTCGCCGCCGCGATGAAGATCAGGCCGCCCGCCGTCACCACCGCCCCGCCATTATTGGGCGTGCCGATGTTGATCGGCAGCATGGAGGGGATGCCGAACGGCCCGTTGGTCCGCGCCGTGCCGAACGGCCGGTCCCAGATCGTCCGGCCGGTGGCGATGTCGATCGCCCGGATGCCGCCATAGGGCGGCTGCTTGCACAGCAGGCCGGTCAAGGGCAGGCGCCAGCCGGCATTGACGTCGACGGCATAGGGCGTGTTGGCCTGCGGATCGCCCGCGCCCTCCGCGCCGCCGATCTTGCCGCGCGCCTGATCGCGCGGCGCCCAGCCCCGCCTGTCCGCCTCGGCGCGCGGCACCAGCCGGACATAGTTGGGCATGTCGTTATAATTGGCGACGATGACGCCGCGCGCCGGATCGACCGCGACGCCGCCCCAGTCGGTGCCGCCATTATAGCCGGGATATTCAATGGAGCGACGGTCGCTTTCCGGCGGGGTGAAAAAGCCCTTGTAGCTCGCCTTGCGGAACTGGATGCGGCAGATCATCTGGTCGATCGGCGACATGCCCCACATGTCGCGCTCGGTGAGCGCGGGCTTGCGCAGCGTATGCCACAGCGAAACGATCTGCGTCGGCGCGCGCTGCTCCGGCTCGACGCCGCCGCCCGGCGCCTTGATCGTGCCGATGGGGGTGAGCGGCTTGCCGGTCCGGCGGTCGAGGATATAGATATCGCCCTGCTTGCTCGGCAGGACCAGCGCGGGCACCGTGCCGGCGCCGCTCCGGTAATCAATCAGCGTCGCCTGCGCGCCGAAATCATAGTCCCAGACGTCCTTCTTCACCGCCTGGAAGCGCCAGCGCGGCTTGCCCGTCGTCACGTCGAGCGCGACGAGCGAGGTCGCGAAGAAATTCTCCTGCGGCCGGCGCAGGCCGGAATAATAATCGCCCGCCGCATTGCCCATCGGCAGATAGACAAGGCCGAGTTGCTCATCGCCCGATGCGATCGTCCACATATTGGGCGTGCCCCGCGCCCAGGTCTGGCCCGGCGGCGGATAGCCGGTCCAGTCCGGGTTCATCATGTCCCATGCCCAGCGCAGCTTGCCGGTGACGACGTCGAAGCCACGGATCACGCCGGAGGGCGCCCAGCGGTCCTGCCCGTCGAGCACCTGATGCCCCGTCACCACCACGCCGCGCACGATAGTGGGCGGCGAGGTGATCGAGACATAGCCCGGCGGCGTCGTGCCCATGCCGATCCTGGTATCGACCTGGCCGTTGCTGCCGAAATCCTGGCAAGGCCGGCCGGTGGCGGCATCGAGCGCGATCAGCCGGGCGTCGAGCGTGCCGAGGATGATCCGGCTGGCGCATGGCTGATCGGTCGCGGCGCCGGCCACGACATGATAGCTCACGCCACGGCACGCCGCCGTATAGGGAATCGCCTCGTCGGAGACCTTGGGATCATAGCGCCAGCGCTGCTTGCCGGTCGCCGGGTCGAGCGCGAGGACGATGCTCTTGGGCGTGCAGACATAGAGCATGTCGCCCACCTTGAGCGGCGTATTCTCGGCGCCATAGGTCCCTTCCGCGCTCTTGGAAGGCATGTCGCCGCTGTTGACCAGCCAGGCGCGCCTGAGCTTTCCGACATTGGCCGGCGTGATCTGGTCGAGCGGCGAAAAGCGCCGGGCGCTGTACGACCCGCCATAGGCCGGCCAGTCCGCGCCGGGCTGCAACAGCGCGGGATCGGCCATCGCCATGCCGGGCGCGGGCAGCGCCGCTTCAACGCGCGGGCGGTTCAGCAAGCCGAGCGTCACGCCACTCACCGCGCACACCGCGATGACGACGAGGCTCGAGAGCAGGGCGCGGCTCCAGCGGCGCGGGCGGGTGGACAGCGACGCCATGGCGAAGAACACGGCGACCAGCAGCACGACCGGCGCGATCACGCGCGGCACCAGCGCCCAGCCATTGCCGCCGACTTCCCACAGCGCCCAGATCAGCGTGAAGAAGACGACCGCGCAATAGATCCAGCCGCCAACCAGACTGCCGCGCATCAGCAGCAGCCCCGACGCCAGCATCGCGAGGCCCGTGACAAGATAATAAAGGGAACCGCCGACCGCCGCGAGCCAGATACCGCCGACGATCAGGATGATCGCGATCAGCGCGACGATGATGCCGATGACCAATGCCAGAATCGGTGCCGGAAAATATTGGCGAAGTCTCTGCATGGTCCCCTCGCTCACTCGATCCGCGGTTTTCTCCGCCTGCTATAATCGTGCCGGGGGCCGAACGGTTCCTGATATTCTTTTTCGCCGGCGATGCATGCGCGCCAGCGACCGCCTCAGCGCGGCTGCGGCAGGGGCGCCGCCGCCAGCGCCTTGATCTGCTCGGGCCGCAGCGCCTTCAACTGGCCCAGGAACGTCCTGGCATCCGCCGTGCCATAGGATCGGCGGCTGAGGCCGAGCAGCAGGACCCCCGGCTTGCCGCCCCGCGCCGGGGCATAGCGATAGGCGTTCCATTCGACGATGACGTTGCCGGCGGCATCCTTCGCGCTGACGATGAAATCCAGCAGCACCTCGCCGTTGTCCGGGTTGTGGACGAGGTCCATATTGACCAGCGGGTCGGTTGACTTGCGCTGCTCCAGCCGTCGCACCTGCATCCGCGCGGCGTCGATCGGCTTCACATTTCCCGTCACCCTCTCGACCAGCAGCATCTGCCGATAGCTGCCCAGTTCCTGGCCGGCGGGCAGATACTCCTGCTTGGTATAGTTGGGATCGGGGGCCGCGCTCCAGGCCAGCATGAATGGCTTGCCCTCGAACTGGAGCGGGCCGGGAACGCCCAGCCGATCGACGACCGGCGCGGCCGCCACCGGGGCGCCGCCGTCCATCGTCAAAACCGCAGCCAATATCGACAAGGCGACAAGCCGTAACACGATCGTCCTTTCCCTCATGCTCTTTCAAACGAATTGTCCAGGCGCGGATTGGTTGCATCAGCGACCCGCAAGCGCGGGAAGGCGGACCGCGCCGCGATCCCGGGGAACCTCCAGAAGCTGGAACGCCGACGCCTCGCCGGTGCGCAGGTCATAGCGCATGCCGACGGCCACGTCCTTCCTGCATGGCGCGGGGTCGGGCGTGCCGCACGCCAGCACATAGGCGCGCAGCCGGTCGAGGCGTCGCGGATCGAGCTTGCTCCCCCAGATCAGCGGATATCGCCCGACCTCGGCCTGCGGCATGTGGGTCGCGAGATGCGCCTGCGCCGCCGCCGCGAGACGATCGGCGACCGGCCCTCTTGTCACATAGGGACCGTAAAGGCTGAGCTTTTCCTGAGGGATGCGCTGCTCCTGAAGGTCCGCCGCGATGCGATAGCTCGGCTCCTCCGCGCGGTCCCGGGGCAGCCGCGTCTCGAACGTCACCAGTTCAGGCATGGCGGCACCCTCGTCACCCCCGCCCCGAAGGATGCGGAAACGCAGATGCCGCCCCGCCCCTCCGTCCACGCGGAACGCCTCGACGCAGGATTGCAGGCGATCGAGCGCCGGCTGCTGATCCGCCTCGCCAAGATCGAGTTCGACCACCAGCATGTGCGTGGCCGGCCCCGCTCCCTCCACCGCCAGCAGCGGGACGCCGCAACGCCGAAAGGCGCGGTTGGCCGCCTTGAGCCAGCGGCCGGCGGCGATGCCTTCGGCATAGGCCTTGCGCAGCCGCGCCTCGCAAGGGCTGGCCTGACGGCAATTCGCTGGATCGCGATCCATGCCGAAGCGGATGCGGGTGATCGGGTCGCCCTTGACCGCGAAGATCACGTCATAATGATCTTTCTGCAGCGCCGTGGCGTGAAGTTCGAGCTGGCCGGGATAATTGGCCTCGGCAAGCGCCTCAGCGGCTTCGATCGAGCCGCCGCGATCCGCGCAAGCGGCGAGCAGGGCGAGGAACAGGAATAGGGCTGGGCGCATGGTCGATGGGTGCCACGCCCCGGCCGGGCGGGCAACCGGCGCGCCGCGCGCAGCCGGTCCTTAACCCGTGAGGCCTTCCAGCGTGCGGCGCGCCATGGCGGCGATCTTGACGACGCGATCCTGCGAATGGACCATCACGCGGCTGGCCGCGGTGCCGTCCGCCGCGCGCTTGAGGATGCCCTGCACCATCGCGCCATAGCGGAACTGCGCATAGGCGAGATACCAGCGCATGTCGGGCACGGCGATGCCGCGCCGCCGGCAATAGGCCGCGACATAATCGTCCATCGCCGGGATGCCGAGCGCGGGCAGGTCGAGGCCGGCAAGACTGGTCGCGGCGAGGCCGGAATCGGGCAGGTCCCACCACGCCCGCAGATGATGGGCAAGGTCGATCAGCGGATCGCCGAGCGTCGCCATCTCCCAGTCCAGCACCGCCCGCACCTTGGGTTCGACCGGGTCGATGATGAGGTTATAGAGGCCGTAATCGCCGTGGATGAATGTCGTCTGCTCATTGGCCGGTAGGTGCGACGGCAAGGTGGCGATCAGCCAGTCCATGTCGTCGATCTGCTCCAGCGCCGACTGGACATAGATTTTCGACCAGCGCGCGAGATTGCGCGCGGCATAGTCGCCGGTGCGCGCCAGATCGCCGAGGCCGATCGCCTGGGGATCGAGATCGTGCAGGGCGGCAACGACGCGGTTCATGTCGTCATACACCGCCGCGCGATCGGCCGGGGGCGTATCGCCCATGTCCGCTTCCCAGAACACCCGCCCCGCGACATGCTCGACGATATAGAATTCGGAGCCGATGACCCCCTCATCCGCGCAATAGAGATAGGGGCGCGGCGTCGGCAGGCCGGTGCCCGCCAGCGCGGACAGGATGCGATATTCGCGGTCGATCTGGTGGGCGGAGGCGACGAGCTTGCCGGGCGGCTTGCGGCGCAGCACATAGCTGCCGCCGGGGCCTTTGAGATGATAGGTCGGGTTCGACTGCCCGCCCTTGAACTTGGTGGCGGACAGGTCGCGATCCATCCCCGGCAGCCGCGACGACAGCCAGCCCGCCAGCCGGTCGAGATCGAGCACGAGGTGCGCGGGCGGCGCTTCCTCGCCGCTGAACTGTTCCTGCCGGCCGCTCATGCCTTGGCACCCGGCGTGCGCGGCGGGCGATATTTGTCCAGCTCCAGCCGCGCGATGGTGCGGTTGTGGACCTCGTCCGGGCCGTCGCCGATGCGGATCATGCGCATCCGCGCGAAGGCGAAGCCCAGCCCCTCGTCGTCGCACAGCCCCGCCGCGCCGTGCGCCTGGATCGCCATATCGGCGATCGACTGGCCGATCCGCGTCGCCGCGACCTTGATCTGCGCGATCTCGCTGCGCGCCTGCTTGTTGCCGACCGTGTCCATCAGGTGGGCCGCGTGCTGGGTGAGCAGCCGGCACATGTTGATCTGGGTGCGCGCCTCGGCGATCCGCTCCTGCCACAGCGACTGGTCGGCGAGCGGGCGGCCGAACGCGACGCGGGCGACCAACCGCTTGCAGGTCTGCTCCAGCAGCCGCTCGCACTGGCCGACGATGCGCATGCAATGGTGGATGCGGCCCGGCCCCAGCCGTCCCTGCGAAATCTCGAAGCCACGGCCTTCGCCCAAAATCATGTTCTCGGCGGGCACGCGGACATTTTCGAAGATGATCTCGGCATGGCCCTTGGGCTCATCATGATAGCCGAACACCGTCAGCGGGCGGAGGCGCTTGATGCCCGGCGTGTCGGGCGGCACCAGTATCTGCGACTGCTGCAAATGGCGGGGCGCGGACGGATCGGTCTTGCCCATCACGATATAGATGCCGTTATTGGGGTGGTAGGCGTTGGTGATCCACCATTTATGGCCGTTGATGACATATTCGTCGCCGTCGCGCTCGATCCGCGTCTCGACATTGGTCGCGTCGGACGAGGCGACCGCCGGCTCGGTCATGCAATAGGAGGAGCGGATCTTCCCTTCCAGCAGCGGCTTCAGCCAGCGTTCCTTCTGCGCCTCGCTGCCATAGCGGTCGAGCACCTCCATATTGCCGGTGTCGGGCGCCGAGCAGTTGAACACCTCCGACGCATAATGGACGCGGCCCATGATCTCGGCGAGCGGCGCATAGTCGAGGTTGCTGAGGCCGGCGCCATTTTCCGAATGCGGCAGGAACAGGTTCCACAACCCCGCCGCGCGCGCCTTGACCTTCAGTTCCTCAAGGATCGGCGGGACGCGGAACTCCTCCGGCCCCTCGTGCAACTGCTGCTCATAGAGCTTTTCGTTCGGATAGATATGATCATCCATGAACGCCTGCAGGCGCGTGGCGAGGTCCCTGGCTTTGCTGCTGACTTCAAGACTCATGGACGTCCTCCATCGACGCGGATCATTGCGCCGGTGGTGAACCGGCTGTGGTCGCTGGCGAGGTAGAGGATCGTCGTGACGATCTCCTCCGGCTCGCCGAAGCGTTTCATCGCCGCCGGCGTCGAGGCCTCCTTGTCGGCGGGCCAATGCTTGGCGACATCGGTGCGGAAGGAGCCGGGCAGGACGGCGTTGACCCGCACCTTCGGCGCGAACTCGATGGCATGGGCGGTGGTGATGGCGTTGAGCGCCGCCTTGGCGCCGGCATAGGGCGCGATCTCCGGCGTCGGCCGGAGCGAACCGACGCTGCTGATATTGACGATCGCGCCGCCCTCGCCCGCCGCCATGCGGCTGCCGACCAGCGCGGTCATGCGGAACGGCCCCTTGAAATTGAGCGCCAGCACCGAATCGACCAGCCGCTCCTCCGTCTCCACCGAGGAACCGGCGACCGGCGACATGCCGGCATTGTTGACGAGGATGTCGATCCGGCCGAACGCGGCATAGGCCTGCTCGACGACCGCGTCGATCTCCGCCCAGCGGCCCATATGGCCGGCGAGCGCCAGCGCGCGGCGGCCCTTGGCCTCGACCTCGGCGGCGACCGCCTGGCAGGATTCGAGCTTGCGGCTGACGACGATGACATCGGCGCCATGATCGGCGAGGCCCAGCGAAATCGCGCGGCCAAGACCCCGGCTGCCGCCCGTGACGAGCGCGACCTTCCCGGACAGGTCGAACAATCCAGACATATCATCCCCTCGGCTTGCAGGCGGCAATTAATGCGGTGCCGTATTATTGTCAAATCCATGGCGTCTCAAAACCTGCGGCGGCATGCCTCCAGTTCGGCGCGCAGCGCCTCGACCAGCGCGGCCGCCGGCATGGCCCGCGAAAGGGGCGCGCCCTGCCCCGCCCATTGCGCGCCGAAGCCCGCCTCGCCCCGCGCCCGGGCGGCCGCGTTCAGGGCCTTGCCCGCATCATAGGCGCGGGGATAATCGGGCAGCAGCCGGCCGGGCGCCGAGTCCGCCAGCGCCGTGAAGCGATTGGCGAGCGCGCGCGCCGGCCGGCCCGAAATCAGCGGGGTCAGGATCGTGTGATAGGCGCCCGGCCCAGCGAGCGCGGCGCGATAGGCATCGTCGGCGGCGGATTCGGGGCAGACGACGAAGGCGGTGCCGAGCTGCGCGGCGGCGGCGCCCAGATCGAGCGCCGCCGCGATCCCCGCGCCATCCATGATGCCGCCGGCCGCGATCACCGGGCGTCCGCATTCGCGCACCAGCAGGCGCGTGAGCGCGAGCGTGCCGAGCGCGTCGTCGGCCGCCATCGGGTCGAACATGCCGCGATGGCCGCCCGCCTCGATCCCTTGCGCGACGATCGCGTCGATGCCGGCCGCCTCGATCGCCCGCGCTTCCGCCACGCTGGTTGCCGTCGCGAGCAGCAGGATGCCGCGCGCGTGCAAGGCGGCGATGATCTCGGCGGCGGGCAGCCCGAAATGAAAGCTGACGACGGGCGGCGCCGTTTCCAGCAGCATCGCCTGCATGTCGGGATCGTCGGCGAAGCTTCTGTAGATTGTCCGCAACTCCGTGGGCGGCGCGGCATCGAACGCCGCGAAGGACGGCGTCAGCCAGTCCAGCCACGCGGCCTCACGCGCCGGGTCGGACCGCGCGGGGCCATGGACGAAGACATTGACGTTGAAGGGGCGCTCCGTCCGCGCCCGCACCGCTGCGATCATCGCCCGCGCCCCGGCGGCGTCGGTCGCGCCGACCCCTATCGACCCCAGGGCGCCGGCATTCGACACGGCGGCCGCAAGCGCCGGGGTCGACGTGCCCGCCATCGGCGCCTGGACGAGGGGAACGGACAGGCCGAGCCGATCGGGAAAGGTCATGCGCGGTCATCCAGCCATGTTGAACGGGTGGCGCTTATAGGCCGTTCGGCCGGCCCTGCGAACGATCGACGCCCCGCTTCCTCCCTTTGACAATGGCCGCGCCCCACCTATGGTCGATATGCTAACGAACCAATGGGATGAACGATGACATCGAAAGCGGAACAGATCAGGGCGGTCTATGCGGAAGCGGAAAAAAAGGCCCAGCCCGCGCGGACGATTGAGGATGTGCCGCTCAGCTATCAGGCGATCACGCCCGAATGGATGACGGCGGTGCTGTGCCGGGACGCCCCCGGCGCGGCCGTCACCGACGTGCGGCTGGGCGAGGCCAGCGACGGCTCGTCGAACCGCCAGCGCATCTTCGTCGATTATAACGCCGCCGGGCGGGATGCCGGGCTGCCCAAGTCGGTGTTCTGCAAGGGCGCGCTCAAGCTGCCGAACCGCGTGCTGCTCGGCATCTCCCTCAACACGGCGGGGGAGCCGAACTTCTTCAACCTCATCCAGCATCGCGTCGACGTGCTGACGCCGCCGAAAATCCATGTCGGCACCGATATGAGCACCTTCGGTTATATCGTCGTGATGGAGGACCTCACCGACCGGGCCTTCTTCCCCGACGAGACCTATCTCGTCACCCGCGAGAATGCCGAGGACATGGTCGGCCAGCTCGCCGCCCTGCATGGCGCCTTCTATCAGAGCCAGGAGCTTGGCACCCCGAGCATCCCCTATCACAACTGGGCGGACTGGTGGCTCAACCAGACGAGCGAGGCATCCGATTTCGGCGAACGCTGCAACGTCGCCGTCGATGATCTGGAGGCGATCATCCCGGCTCGCCTGTTCGCGCGGCGCGCCGAGATCTGGCCACGGACGATGGAGGCCGCCGAACTGCACCGCAATCTGCCGCGCAACCTCGCGCATTGCGACGTGCATCTGCGCAACTGGTTCATGCTCGATGGCCGGATGGGCCTGTGCGACTGGCAGGTCACGCAGATCGCGCACTGGAGCCGCGACGTCGCCTATGCGCTGTCGACCGCGCTGACGATCGAGAATCGCCGCGCGTGGCTGGACGACCTCCTGCGCCTCTATCTCGACGAGTTCGCGGCGCGCGGCGGCGAGAAGATCGCCTTCGATCAGGCGAAGCTGCTGATCCGGCAGCAACTCACCCAGGCGCTGGCCTTCTGGACGATCACCTATCGTCCGGCCAAGGACATGCCCGACATGCAGCCGAACAACACCTCGATCTGCTTCATCGAACGCATCGCCGCCGCGATCGACGATCTCGACGCGCTCGACAGCTATTAAGGGCTGTCGGGTCCAGCGCCATCCGGCTGCCCTCAATGGGTGGCCGGACGAGCTATGCCGGCCACCATCCCGACGGCCGTTGCCCTACCGTCCGGCAGCGACTTCCGCCGCCAGCCATTGATCGGCGGCGTGATAGCCATGCTTGCGCATGATCTCGCCATATTGCCGGGAATGCCTCCGCATCGCGGCATGGCGCGCCTTACCCTTGATCGGCGGATCATAGCGCCCGGCCTTGCCTGATCGGCCGGACGCCATGTCCTGCTGGTGCTGGCGCATATGGGCCTCGCGCTGCGTGTCGAGATGCACACCCAGATAATCCTGCGCGATTGCCGGAAACGACAGCCCGGCACCCGCCACGACCGTCATCAGTAAAAAGCAACGGTTCAACGCCATTGACCGCACTCCTGCTCACTTCGCCAAGGCTTGCGGAAGACACCTGAACCGCCCGTGACCGGAGAGGCCGGACACCTCGCGAAGCCCGGCGAGGCCGCTCAGAGCTGCTCGGGATTGAGGTAGCGGTCCAGTTCGGCGAACTGGTGGAGGTTGCGCGTCTCCTGCTCGGAAAAGCGCACCGCCTCGAAACCGCGCGATTGCATGCCGCGCTGGCAGCGCCGCGTCGTCTCGACATCCTGCCAGAGCACCAGCCCGATGGTGTCGAGCAGGTCGGGATCGTCCCAGCGGGTATGCTGCCGCGCGGGCCGCGCCGACAGGTCCTGCTGCTCCTTCACGCCGAGATAGGCGGGCGGCCGGACGCTCGGCCCCATCCGGGGCGCAACCGCCATGATATGCTGCCGGCAGCGATTGGGGTCGTGCGGATCGGGCAGATAGCGTTGCATGAGGAAGCCCTCGGGCTGCGCGATGAGCTGGAGATTGGGGAAGATGTTCATCGTCCACGAATCCGTGAGTTGCGCGTCCGTCAACCGGCTGTAATCCAGCTCCCAGGGATTGTCGGGCCGGCGCTTGACCGCCTGGATCGCGGCGCGCACCGCCTCGGGCCGGCCGGCGAAATCCGCCGGGTCCAGCCCCGCCTCGACGAGCATGTAGCGCTGGACCTCGGTGATGTCCCGCGCCCCGAGCCGCGCGCTCGGCGTGCCGATCGGCACCCATTGGCGGCTGTGCCCATGCGGATAGAAGTCGTGCTGGAGCTTCTTGTCCTCGATGCCGAGCATCAGCTCGGGATGCGTGATGTGGACGTGATAGGCTTCGCTGAACGCGTCGAGCACCGTCTTCCAGTTGCACCCCAGCTCGACCACGACGTCCTGGACGATCGTCATCTTGTCGAGTTCATAGGGGTCGAGCAGGTCGATCACCTCGCCGAGATAGTCGCGCAGGGAAATCGCATTCTCGTCGAAATTGATGAAGACGTTGCCGCCCCACGTCTCGCAGCGGATGCGCGGCATGTCGAGCTTGCCGCACAGCGCGCCCGGCTTGAAATATTTGCGGTCCGTGATGTGCCGGTTGCGCCCCTCAAGATCGTAGCGCCAGCTGTGATAGCTGCAGATGAACTGCGACACCTCGCCGAAATCGCCGGTCACGAGCTGGTTGCCGCGATGCTGGCAGACGTTGAGCAGCGCCGAAATCTCATCCTCGCCGCTGCGCACGATCAGCACGGATTCGAGGCCGAACTCGAACTGGAACCAGGAGCCGACCTTGGGCACGTCCGACACCCGCCCGGCGCAGAGCCAGACCTTGGGCCAGAAACGCTGCCACTCCCGCTCCGCCTCGGCGACGCTGGTGTAGCGGGCGGGATCGACGGTGAGATTGCGGTCACGGTGCGGCTGCACCTCCGCCAGCGCGGGGGAATGACGCTCAAGCGGAGAGCGCTTGCCGACGACCGGCATCTCATATTCACCGGGATAGAAATCGTCGGCGACCTCGGGTCGGAACTGCAAGCTGTCGTCAGACATGGCGCGATCTCCGCATGGGGCTATCCGTATCGGTGGCCGTATCGGCGGGGCCTGCGCCAGACGGCGCGCCGCAGCCACGAAGCCTGTCGCGCGCGCCTGATCCGCCCATGCCGCCACTCTCCCGAATGCGCCCTGCAGCGGGCGCTTTTCTATTTGATCCGACCAGCTAGAAGCAGCGGACGGCGCGGGTCAATCGGGCGCGGCGCGCTTTTGGCATTTTCCAGATTCCATCAAAGCTTCGGGCGGCGCGAGGCCGCCGGCGGAATGCCCGGTTGCGACTTCCGGGCAGAAAGCCTATCATGCCGGTGTAGTCGGGAGGCTGAATATGGCCGTCGCTCAACCCCAAAACACCGCCGCGGCCGCAGCGCCGCCCTCCGGCCGCTATGCGGTTCGACGGATCGGCAATGCCGAAATCCGCAAGGCGCTCACGCAAGGCGTGGACGATTTCATGGCCAAGCGCGGCGACCTGATCATCGTCGGGCTGATCTACCCGCTTGTCGGCATCGCCGCCGCCTTCTTTTTCCTGGGCGGCAATCTGCTCCACCTTTTCTTCCCGATCGCGGCCGGGATCAGCCTGCTCGGCCCGGTCGCGGCGATGGGCTTCTACGAGCTTGCAAGGCGACGCGAAGCGGGGTTGGAGGCCAGCTGGTCCCATTTCCTCGACGTGCGCAAGCGCCCGGCCTGGGACTCGATCATGATCCTCACCGGGCTGCTGCTGGTGATCTTCTTCCTGTGGGTCTTCACCGCCGGCTTCCTCTATACCATGCTCGTCGGTCCCGCGCCCCAGTCGCTCGGCGACCTGCTCGGCCGCGTGTTCGGCACGCCGGAGGGCTGGACGCTGATCGTGATCGGCAATCTGGCCGGCCTCGGCTTCGCCGCGCTGGTGCTGGCGTGCAGCGTCATTTCGATGCCGATGCTGGTCGATCGCGACGTCGATGCGCGCACGGCGCTCGACACCTCGGTCCGGGCGGTCATGGCGAACAAGGGGCCGATGGCGCGCTGGGGCGTGATCGTCGCGGCGCTGCTCGTGCTCGGCTCGATCCCGGCCTTTGTCGGCCTGGCGGTGGTGTTGCCGGTGCTCGGCTATGCGACCTGGCACCTTTACACGCATGTCGTCGTGCGGAACTGAGCAGGCGGGCAGCGATCAGTCCCGAACCTGCGGCTTCGCCCGGCCGGCATGATGATGGGTAAGGTGCGCCCTGTCGTCCAGCGTCGAGGAGATGACCGCGAGGACCATGCCGATGGTCGCGCCGATCAGCGTATCCAGAATCCGCTCCGGCACCATGCCGATGCCCGCCGTGTGGGGCGCCGCAAGATGGGTCATGAGCAAGGCCATCGGCGTCACCAATATCTGGGCCAGCCCATAATTCGCGCCGATAATGACTTCGGTGGCGACCAGCAGGACGGTGAGCAGCGCGATCACCGTCCATAAGGACGGCGATTGAATCAGGACGACGCCGACAAGGATGGCGCCAAGCGCCGTGCCGACCATCCGTTGCAGCGCCCTGTTCATGCTGATGTGCAGATGGCTTCCCTGCATGACCGCGACCGCGCCCATCGCCGCCCAGCCCGGATAGTCCGCCCCGACCGCATGGGCCGCGAAGGCGGCGATGGCCGCTGCCACCGCCGTTCGCGCGGCCGCGATCAGATGATGCCTGAGCGGCCGGACAGGCTCTGACGGAAGCGGCCGATCAGCGCTGAGCTTGCGCCGGACCGGCTCGGTCGCCACGCAGATGGCCCAGGCCAGCAACGCGGCGGCGGCGGTCGCGGCGGCGCGTTCGATCACGTCCGGAAAGCCGCCCACATGCCCCATGGAGGCGCTGGCGGCAAAAACGAAGATCAGCGCGCCCGGCGGCCCGAACCCGCCGGCGGTGCTGACGAACAGGAACAGTCCGCTGACAAGCGCCAGCAGCAGGATCTGCAAGGCCAAGGGCGCGCCCAGCCAGACCGCGGTGGACATGGTGAAGACCGCGAAGACCTGCCAGAAGGCGCAGCGCAGGACGATGCCGCCGCGCCGCGCGGCCGGTGCGAAGCGGCCGAACAGCGCCATCAAGGTCCCGAGCGAGGCAAAGCCGATCAGGTGCGGCCAGGGGGAAATATGGATCAGCGGCAGCGCGATCAGGCCGGCGAGCGCGGCCTGAAGCCCCGCCAGCAGGCCGATGCGTATCCATGGCTGCGGCGCCAGCGTCAGGCTCTCGCGAAGCTGCGCCGGGGTCAGCAGGTGGCGCGTGGCGCCGACGCGACCGAGGCATGGCGCCTGGCGCGAGGCCGGATTGGAATGCGGCGGCGCGGTCATTGGCCCCGCTCCTTCGCGCGACTGTCCTGAAGCGCGAGCAGGCGTTGTTCGATCCGCTCGAAGTGGCGCAGCATCGTGGCGATATCCGCGTCGGACAGGCCGGCCAGCATGTCCTCCTCGCCCCTGGTCAGTTCCTGGCGGATTTCGGCGACGCGCCGCTCACCGGCCGGGGTGAGATGGACAAGCCGCGCCCGTCCGTCGGACTCGTCGGCGCGCCGCTCCACCAGCCCCTGCCGGCTGAGGATATCGAGCAGCCGCACCAGGCTGGACCCGTCGATACCGACAAGCGCGGCCAACGCCTTCTGGGTGATCCCGCCGCCGGTTTCCTGAAGATGCACCAGCGGTATCCAGGTCGCGTCCGACAAGCCGGCGGCGGCGAGATGCATGTCGAGCACCTGCCGCCAGCGGCGGGCGAGCAGCGAGAAGCGGATGCCGAAGCGGGATCGCAATGAGGTGTCTGCCATGGCCGGCATCATAGCCGAATATAATTTGAATTGCCAATCAAATTATATTCGGCGTGGACGAAGCAGGGCGTGCAGCATGCCGAGGAAGGCGACCGCCCATGCCGCCAGCGCAATGCAAAGCGCGGTCCGCGCCAGCGGATCGAGGAAGCCGAAGCCCATGGCGCGGTCCATCTCCCACGTGCAGGCCGCATACATGCCGAGCGGGAACACGACGCTCCAGTAGATCGGATCGTAACGCAGCGGGAAGCGTCGGTAGCCGTAACGCCAGACGCCGAGCAGCAACAGCATCGGAATCCACCACGTCCCCACCGACCAGAACAGGAGCGTGAAGCCCTTCAGGAAGGGCAGGAGCGAGGCCAGATAGGCTGTTTGCGGCGCGTTCAGGATGAGCAGGGAGCCGGCGAGCGTGGAGATCGCCATGGCCCCCATGTTGATCCAGTAGGAGGGCACCAGATCGCCGGGAGAAAGCTGGAAGAAAGTATAGCGATAGAAGATCATCGCCATCAGCCAGATGTAGAGCATGCCGCCCCACAGCCACATCGACAAGGCGAGCAGGTTCAGCCCGAGCCGGTGGGGATGGCCGATGCGCGCCGCCAGCAGCGCGCTGGACACCGACACCGCCTGCGTGGCCACCACCGCCAGCAGCCAGCCGCCGTTGAGGCCCTTCTCGAACGCGGGCTTCTCGCGCCGCACGGTGAGGGCGGTGAAGATCGCATAAGTCAGGCACAGCCATAACAGGATGGTGAGCGCCCACAGCGCCTTGGCGACGGCGAGGTTTCCGCTGATCGTCATGACCTGACTGGCGAGCACGCCGGTGCCCGCCACGGCGGTGAAATAGCCCGGCCCGGTCGCATGGCCGATCATGTCGCCGAAGAAGCGCCGCGGGTAGCGCGCGGCGCGCACGGCATACAGCACCCAAAGCGCGGCATATTGTGCGATGTTGAGATAGAAAAGGATCAGGGCAAGCGGGCGCTGCCCCATCATGAAAGCGGCCAGCGAGACGATGCCGGTCGCCATCACCAGCGAGAAATAGGCCGGCGACAGCGCGGCGATGCCGGAAGCGCGCGTCCCCGGATGCACCCCGTCCCCCTGCCTCATGATCGCTCCCCCTGCCCGGCGATGGCGCCGCCCTCCCCTATTCGCCGTGCAGCTTCAGCAGGCCGGCATGGCGGGCGCGCAGCGCGGCGGCGCGGGCCTCCGGCGTGACCCGGGCGGTGTCGGCCGGCAGCGCCGCCGCGAGATCGGCGAACTTCACCTTGCGCGTCGTCGGGACCAGATCGGTGAGCGCCCGGAAATTGCGGAACACCACGGTGCCCTGCCGGCGTCCGCAGGTGTCCAGCCAGTTGGCGATGCCCGGATCGCGATGGGCGAGGACGACCCGCAGCACGCCGTCGCTGTCGGGGATCGCATGTCGGTTGCTGAGCGAGGTTTGGCGATGCGTGAAGTTGAGCGAGCGCGACCAGACGTCGCCGACCTGATAGGACCAATAGGCACCGTCCGGCCGGCGATCGAGTTCGAGGATCAGGGCCTCGTCCTCGTCGATGTCGAACACCGCCTGCGCATAGCGCGAACTCGGGCTGCCGACCTGGCTGGTGGCGACGCCCGGCAGGAACGCCATATTGTTGAAGCCGCCGCCATTGGTCAGGTACATGTCATAGAGGTTGATGTTGAAATCGCGGATCAGGTAGCTGAAAAAGGCTGCGGCGGTCTCGATCCGCGCCGCCATCGCATCCTCGTCGAACTCCTCATCGTCATAATAGCCGGGCGGAATCTCGCTGATCCGCTCGATCACGGTGTCCGGCGGAACGTCGTTCCAGTCGCCCATCGCCCGGCGCATCAGCACCATGTGGCTCCGGCAATCGGGATCGAGCGGCATCCAGTTCCCCTCATGCTTTCGCGCGCTCAGGATGAATTCGAAGCGGCCGTCCGCGCCGATGTCGAAGTCGGCCAGGTCGTAATTGCCGATCACCCTGGAATCGGGATGACCCGACAGATGATTGAGCACTTGAACGAGGAACAGCGTGCAATCGTTCAACTTGCCGGACAGGCGATAATCCTGCCGCCCGTCGAGCATCGTCACCGCGTAATAGAAGTCGGGGCCGTTCTGGCCGAGCGTATAGACGTCCGTCTGCCAGCTCGTATTCCGGTTGATCCTCGGATGCTCCATCCGTGGCGCCACCGCGAAATTATACGCCATCGCCGCCGCTTCGAGCAGCGTGTGATAGGCCTTGGCGCGATGCTGCGGAAAATCGCGGAAGCGCGGCGTCGCCTCCATCAGGCGGCGTCCTTCCTCCTGCGCCGCGTGGAAACGCTTCCATGCCTCGGCCAGACGCGGGCTCGCGGTCGCTGCCGCCTCATTCACTGTTTCCGCTCCCGTCACATCCTGTCTCCCGAACGGCTCTTTGCAAAACCTCATCGCCCGTGGAATACCCCCTAGCATCAAAACAGGAAAGGAACGCATCAGATGGAAACCAACCGCCGTGCCGCATGGACGCCGCCACCGCGCCCGGAGTGGGTCGCGGCGGTCAACCGGGAAGGCGCGTTCCTCGACCTCAAGGGCGTCGTCCCGCTCGATCCGCAATCGCTGATCGCCACCGCCGTCGCCAATACCGGCCTGTCCGATTTCGGCTCCGACGACTGGCGCGAACCGTTCGAGATCTTCTGTCGCGGGCTCGACGAGGAGGCCGGGCTGAACCTGATGGGCCGGATCATGACCCGGTCGGACATCTTGCGCACGCTGGAATCGCGCCTGCATGTCGAGGAGGCCTATCGCCGCCATCCCGAGATCGAGGATGAGGAGATCGAAAAGCCGATCATGATCGTCGGCCAGGGCCGCACCGGCACCTCGGCGCTGCTCAACCTGCTCGCCGCCGACCCGGCCAACCGCGCCGAACTGTCGTGGGAAGCGATGTACCCCCGCGCCGATCCTGCGCCGGAGGAGGAGACCCGGCTGCGCGCGCTGGCGCATGAGCAGCTGCGCATGTGGAGCCGCGTCACCCCCGAACTGGACGCCACCCACGAATTCGGCTGCGACTTCCCGACCGAGAGCATCGACGTGCAGGTGCTGTCCTGGCAAAGCCCGGCCTGGCAGGTGCTCTGGGGCCAGACCCCCAGCCTGTTCGAATATGTCGCGCGCAACTCGATGATCCACGCCGTCCGCTACGAGAAGCGCGTCCTCAAGCTGCTGCAATGGCGGCGGCCGAAGCGGCGCTGGGTGCTCAAGAATCCGCAGGGGCTGAGCTACCTCAAGGAAACCTTCGAGGTGTTTCCCGACCTCGGCCTCGTCTGGACGCATCGCGACCCGATCATCGCCATGTCGTCGATGATCAATCTCGTCGGCATCTTCGCGTGGATCCGGTCGGACGCCTATCTTGCCGGCGGCACGGTCGAGAATGTCACGACCCCGGCGGGCGCCGCGGCAATGATTACCGATCCCATCGACATGATCGAATCCGGCTTCATTCCGCGCGAACGGCTGCTCAACGTCGCCTATGACGATTTCGTCAGCGATCCGCTGGGCGTCGCGACCGCGATCTACAAGCATTTCGGGATCGAGATGACCGACGCCTCCCATGCCGCGCTCAAGCGGCACGTCGACGACCATCCCCGCTCGAAGCGCCCGGCGCACCGCTACAATCTTGGCGCGGACAAGAGCCGGAGCGCCGAACGCGAGGCATTCCGACGCTATCAGGACTATTTCAACGTCCCCGACGAAGTCTGAGCCTCACCCCGTGACAGGCGCGCCCTCGGGCGTCGGCGCGATCCGATCGCCCGACGCCCGGTTCGCCGATCGGTTGGCGAGCAGATAGAAGCAGGCCGCCAGCACTGTCAGCGACTGCGACAGGGTCAGAGAAATCTTCAACGAGTCGATGCCGAAGCGCGGTTCGAGCAGATCGCTGCCGATGCCGACGACCACCACGCCGAGGCCGAGGCCGAGGATGGAGTTGAGGAAGTTGAAGCCCGCCACCGCGGTCGACCTGACATGCGGGCTGACCACCGTCTGCATCGCCGAGACCGCCGAGGGACTCATCAGACCGCCGAGGAAGGCGGCCAGGAAGGTCAGCGCCACCGCCGCATTGGCGTTCGGCGTCCACAGCGCCGCGAGATAGCAGGGCGCGATCATCAGGCACGACCAGAACGGGATCTGCAGCGGAACCCGCGTCCGCTTCGCCAGATGCGAC
>CAZACH010000003.1:0-3874 GCA_964483275.1 uncultured Sphingomonadaceae bacterium
CGCGGGGCCATGCGCTGTGGCATTATGAGGCGGGCGCGCTCAGCTATCGCGACGGCCGCGTGTCGACCCCGGCGCGGCCCGTCACCGTGCAGGCCGTGGCCGGCGATCACTTCCGCTTCGGCGAACCCGTCACGCTGGACCTCGGCCGCGATGCCGACGTGGTGCTGATGCGCCAGGACCCGCCCTTCGACCTCGCCTATATCACCGCCACCCATCTGCTGGAGCGCATCCAGGGCGAAACCCTGGTCGTCAACGACCCGGCGGCGGTCCGCAACGCGCCGGAAAAGCTGTTCGTGCTGGATTTCGCGCGCTTCATGCCGCCGACGCTCATCACCCGCCGACTCGACGACGCGCGCGCCTTCCAGGCGGAGCATGGCGAGGTGGTGGTGAAGCCGCTCTATGGCAATGCCGGCACGGCGGTGTTCCATATCGGCCGCAACGATTCCAACCTCGCCGCGCTGACCGAGCTGTTCGAGCAGGTGTGGCGCGAACCCTTCATGGTCCAGCGTTTCCTGCCGGACGTGCGCGAAGGCGACAAGCGCATCGTGCTGGTCGACGGCAAGCCGACGGGCGGCGTCAACCGCCTGCCGCGCGATGGCGAGATCCGCTC
The DNA here is from genome assembly GCA_964483275.1 of uncultured Sphingomonadaceae bacterium. Taxonomy (GTDB): domain Bacteria; phylum Pseudomonadota; class Alphaproteobacteria; order Sphingomonadales; family Sphingomonadaceae; genus JBBCJR01. The sequence continues at coordinate 611 of CAZACH010000003.1, forward strand.
CAACCTCGCCGCCGGCGGGCGCGCCGAAGCGACCGCGCTGACCGCGCGCGAGGAGGAGATCTGCGCCGCCATCGGGCCGGAGCTGGCCCGGCGCGGCCTGCTGTTCGTCGGCATCGACGTGATCGCCGGCTACCTCACCGAAATCAACGTCACCTCGCCGACCGGCATCGTCGCGATCGACCGTTTCAACGGCACCGACACGCCCGGCATGATCTGGGACGCGATCGAAGCGAAGGTTGCCGCCCATGTCTGACTGGGTCGTCCATCTGATTCGCGAGAGCGGCTATCTGGGCGTCGGCTTCCTGATGTTCCTGGAAACCGTGTTCCCGCCGATCCCGTCCGAGATCATCATGTCGGTCGCGGGGGTGGAGGCGTCCAGGGGCACCATGTCGCTGTGGGGCGTCATCCTCGCCGGTGCGACCGGCGCCATGTTCGGCAATTTCTTCTGGTATCTGCTCGCCCGCGCGGTCGGCCTGCACCGCCTGCGGCCGCTGATCGAGCGCTTCGGCCGCTGGATCACGCTGGACTGGAAGGAAGTGGAGCGCGCCGAACGCTGGTTCCGCCATTATGGCACGGCCTTCGTCTGCATCGGCCGGATGGTGCCGACCGTCCGCTCGCTGGTGTCGATTCCCGCCGGGCTGCTCAGGATGAGCATCCGCAACTTCCTGTTCTGGTCGACCATGGGCACGCTCGGCTGGACCGCGCTGCTCGCCGGCGCGGGCTATCAGCTCGGCGCCAACTATGCCGAGATCGACGATTATATCGGCCCGCTCTCCAACGCGGTGATCGCGGTGCTGGTGCTCGGCTATCTGTGGCGGGTCATCACCTGGCGGCCGTCGCGGCGGTAGGGCCCGTACCGGGAGAGATCACCTACACTCCGTTCGTCCTGAGCTTGTCGAAGGATGACAGCGCAGGCCTTTCCATCTGCAAGATCCGGAGCAGGTCCCACAGGTTGGTGCAGTCGTCCTTCGACAAGCTCAGGACGAACGGGGGTGGAAGTGGCGGCGCTGATTTAACCAGAGAGGCCTACCCTCACGCACGCGGGTGCGCATTGCGGTAGACATCCAGCAGGTGGGCGGCATCGACCGCCGTATAGACCTGCGTCGAGGTCAGGCTGGCATGGCCCAGCAGTTCCTGAAGCTGGCGCAGGTCGGCGCCGCGCGCCAGCAAATGGGTGGCGAAGCTGTGGCGCAGCGCGTGCGGCGTGGCGCTGTCGGGCAGACCCAGCCCGGCCCGCGCGATGCGGACGGCGCGGCGTACCAGATCGGGGGACAAAGGCCCGCCGCGCACGCCCCGGAACAGCGGCTGGCCGGCGGCGACCGGCCACGGCGTCTGCGCGACATAGGCCATCACCGCGTCGCGCACGGGCGCGATCAGCGGCACCATGCGGGTCTTGCCGCGCTTGCCGGTGACGCGCAGCCGGTCGCCGAGCGGCAGGACGCCGCCATCGAGCGCCAGCGCCTCGGCAATGCGCAGCCCGGCGCCGTAGAGCAACAGCACGACGGCCAGGTCGCGCGCCGCCACCCAGGGCGTGTCATGCTGCTCCTCGACGCCGTCGGCGAGCGCGAGCGCATCGGCGGGGGCGAGCGGACGCGGCACGCGGCGCCCGGCGCGCGGACCTTTCAGCCCGGCCATGGCCTCGCCCTCGAACAGCTTCTGCCGGCCGCCCCATTCATAGAAGGCGCGCAGCGCCGACAGCTCGCGCGCGGTCGAGGCATTGCCGATGCCGTCGCCGCGCCGGCTGGCGAGGAAGGCGCGGATGTCGGCGGGCGTGGCGCGGCCCAGCGCACCGGCATCGACCGCCTGCCCGAGATGCTGGCCCAGAAAGCCGATCAGCCGACGCGCGGTGGCCGTATAGGCGCGGATGCTGTGCGCCGACTGGCGGTTGCGGGTCATCTCGCCCGTCCATTCGGCGACGAGCCGGTAGGCCGGATGAATCTCCAGCATGTCCGCGCCGGCGGGCGGGTGGGAAGGGGTCAGGCGGTCAGCCACCGCCCGATCATGCGCGAAACCACCGCGCCGAGGAAGATCAGAAGTTCGCCGCCATGCGCGCTTTCGAATGCGTGCGGCACGCGGCTGCCCAGCGCCAGCACGCCCTTGGGCAATGGCTCCGGCAGGCTGAGGCGGACCAGCGCTTCCGAGCGGATCAGGCTGGACGCCGGGCCGAACACGACATTGCCCTTCGCCACGCCGCGCAGCACCAGCCGCGGCTCGGCAAAGACCGGCGACAGGGCCTGCGCATCGACCGTCTGGATGCCCGCCGCCTGCGCCGTCACCGCCATGTCGCCGGCGACCAGCGCCAGCGTCACCGCGTCCAGCCCCAGCATGTCGGCCCATACCTCGCAGACGATATGGATCAGATGCTCCAGACTCTCGGCATCCATCGCCGCCAGCGCCGCCGCGTGAATCTGGGCGACCGCGCCGGAATGGCCGCGCGCATAGGCGAGCAGGTCGGCATTGGCCTCGTCGAGCGCCGCCACACGGTCGCGGAGCTGGATCAGGGCGACGTCACGAAAATCGACGACATTACTCATGCGACCGTCCTGCCACGACAGGGGTTAAGGATGGGTGGGCACGCCCACCCCCGCCTCAGATGGTCTGGCCCGTTTTCTGCCAGTCGGCAAGGAAGGCGGTGAGGCCGTTGGCGGTCAGCGGGTGATTGAACAGCTGGCGCAGCACGGCCGGCGGCACGGTCGCGACATCGGCGCCAAGCCGCGCCGATTCGAGCACATGCACCGGGTGGCGGACGCTGGCGACGAGAATCTCGGTCGCGAAGTCGTAATTCTCATAGATCAGCTTGATGTCGGCGATCAGCGCCATGCCGTCGAAGCCGACATCGTCATGCCGGCCGACGAAGGGCGAGATGAAGCTGGCGCCGGCCTTGGCGGCGAGCAGCGCCTGCGGGGCGGAGAAACACAGCGTGACATTGACCATGGTGCCGTCGTCGCTGAGCGCCTTGCAGGTCTTGAGGCCATCGACGGTCAGCGGCACCTTGATCGTGATATTGTCGGCGATCTTCCGCAGGATTTCGGCCTCGCGCATCATCTCGGCGTGGTCGGTGGCGACGACCTCGGCAGAGACCGGGCCGTCGACCAGATCGGCGATTTCCTTGACGACCTCAAGGAACTGACGGCCCGACTTGTGGATCAGGCTGGGATTGGTGGTGACGCCATCGACCAGGCCGGTGGCGGCAAGATCGGCGATTTCGCGCGTGTCGGCGGTGTCGATGAAGAATTTCATGGGCCGGGGCTTTCGCTGGAGAGT
>CAZACH010000003.1:3974-23916 GCA_964483275.1 uncultured Sphingomonadaceae bacterium
GACGGCATGACGCTGGCGCCGGGCGATGTCGTTCTGGTGCCGCTCGGCCCGCGCCAGATCAGCGGCGTGGTGTGGGAGGCCGAGCGGTTGCCGGCCACCGAGATCGACTTCGCCCGCCTGCGCCCGGTCGCCGCGCTGCATGACGTGCCGCCGGTGCCGGAGCCGCTGCGCCGCCTCGTCGAGTGGGTGGCGGATTATTACATCGCGCCGCCCGCCGCCGTGCTGCGCATGGTGCTGGCTTCCGCCTCGGCGCTGGATGGCGGGCGCACCATCGTCGAATATCGCCCGACCGGCCATGTCCCCGACCGCATGACGCCACAACGCGCCCAGGCTTTGGAGCGGCTGGAGGGCCGGCAGGGGCTGGTGCGCGAGCTGGCAACGCGAGCGGAGGTGTCCGATGCCGTGATTCGCGGACTGGTCAAGGCGGGCGCGCTGGAGGCGGTGACGGTGGCGGTCGACACGCCCTTCCCGGTGCCCGATCCCGATTTCGCGCCGCCCGTCCTCGAAGACTCGCAGGCCGCCGCCGCCGAGAGCATCCGCGCGGCGGTGCGAGCGCGAACCTTCGCGCCCGTCCTGCTCGATGGCGTCACCGGCTCCGGCAAGACCGAGGTCTATTTCGAGGGCATGGCCGAGGCGATCGCCGGCGGCGGGCAGGTACTGGTGCTGGTGCCGGAGATCGCGCTGACCGAGCCATGGCTGCGGCGGTTCGAGGCGCGATTCGGCGTCGCGCCGGTCGCCTGGCACAGCGACCTGCGCTCGACCGAGCGGCGGCGGGCGTGGCGCGCGGCGGCGAGCGGCGAGGCGCGGGTGATGGTCGGCGCCCGCTCCGCCCTGTTCCTGCCCTATCCCGATTTGCGGCTGATCGTCGTCGACGAGGCGCACGAGACCAGCTTCAAGCAGGAAGAAGGCGTCATGTACCACGCGCGCGACGTCGCGGTGATGCGCGCGCAACTGACCGGCGTGCCGGTGGTGCTGGCCTCCGCCACCCCGGCGATCGAGACGCAGGCGCAGGTCGATCGCGGACGATATCAGCTGCTGACGCTGCCCGCCCGCTTCGGGGCGGCGCGGATGCCGGAGATGGGGCTGATCGACCTGCGCCTCAATCCGCCGCCGCCGGGCCGCTGGCTGGCGCCGCCGCTGGTCGCGGCGCTTGAGGAGACGCTGGAACGCGGCGAGCAGGCGCTGCTGTTCCTCAACCGGCGCGGCTATGCGCCGCTGACCCTGTGCCGCGCCTGCGGCCATCGCATCCAGTGCCCCAACTGCACGGCGTGGATGGTCGAGCATCGGCTCAGCCGCCGCCTGCAATGCCATCATTGCGGCCATGCCATGCCGCCGCCGGAGGCGTGCCCGGAGTGCGGGGCGGAGGATTCGCTGGTCGCTTGCGGGCCGGGCGTCGAGCGCATCGCCGACGAGGTCGCGGCGATCCTGCCCACGGCGCGGCCGGCGCTGGTCACGTCCGACACCATCTGGTCGCCGGCCCGCGCCGCGGCGCTGGTCGATGCCGTCGAGACCCATGCCGTCGACCTGCTGATCGGCACCCAGCTCGTCACCAAGGGCTATCATTTCCCCGACCTGACGCTGGTCGGCGTGGTGGATGCGGACCTCGGCCTCGCCGGCGGCGACCTGCGCGCCGCCGAGCGAACCTTTCAGCAGATCCAGCAGGTCGCCGGCCGCGCCGGCCGCGCCGCCAAGCCCGGCCGCGTCCTGCTCCAGACCCACGCCCCCGAAGCGCCGGTGATTCAGGCGCTGGTCAATGGCGACCGCGACGGCTTCTATGCGGAGGAGAGCGAAAGCCGCCTGCGCCACGCCATGCCGCCCTTCGGCCGGCTCGCCGGGATCATCGTGTCGAGCGAGGATCAGGGCGACGCCGTGCGCGCCGCGCAGGCGATCGGCCATGCCGCGCCCATCGTCGAGGGCGTCACCATCCTCGGCCCCGCGCCCGCACCGCTCGCCATATTACGCGGACGTCACCGCCAGCGCCTGCTGGTCCATGCCCGCCGCGCGATCGACATCCAGTCGATCATCCGCGACTGGCTGGGCGCGCTCGACCTGCCCCGCTCGGTGCGCGTGGCGGTGGATGTCGATCCCTACAGCTTCGTTTGATTGGAGCGGCGCAACCCATCCTGAAGCATCGCGCGATAAATCGACGCCACCCTTCCCACCGCCGCCCTTCCCCACCGCCGCCCTTCCCCACCCCCGTTCGTCCTGAGCCTGTCGAAGGACGACAGCACCAACCTTCGGGATTTGCTGGGAATATTGCTGGGATTCCTGCGCTGTCGTCCTTCGACAGGCTCAGGACGAACGGGGGAAGGAATGGGGGGCTGGTTCGATGCCCTAAGCCTGAAGCCGGACGTTGACGCTGGCGAGCAGCGTATTGATGGTCACGGGATCGTCATTGCAGCCCAGCGCGTCGACCATGCGATCGAGATAGGTGGTGACGAGCGCCCCGCCCGCCTCTCCGGCGATCGCGGCTTCGAGATGGTGCGCCAGCGTCGCCATGGCGTTCAGGCCATAGGCGCGGGCGACGCCCTTGATCGAATGGACTTCGCGGAGCAATGCGGCGCGCGACAGGCGCGGCAGGTTCAGTTCGATCGACTGGACACGCAGACAAAGGTCGTCCCGGACCTCAAGCAATTCCTCACGGTCGATCATCATGCCGCCCGTCCTTCTCTTGCTGATCCTCGCCAGCATGGCAGGGCCGCGTTACAAAGCTGTTAAATACCCGTCGCGGCCTTGCTTGACTCTTGGCGCGGTCTCGCGCATTGCAGCGCCGCAGTGAGCGGCGGCGACGCCGCTTTTTCAGTTTGCGCGCGCGCAGCGCCGAAAACCAGAGATGAGGAAGGGCGGGCCATGGCCAAGCCGGCAACGATCAAGATCAAGCTCGTCAGCTCGGCTGACACCGGCTTCTTCTATGTGACCAAGAAGAATCCGCGCACCCAGACGGAAAAGCTCAGCTTCCGCAAATATGACCCGGTGGCGCGCAAGCACGTCGAGTTCAAGGAAGCCAAGATCAAGTAAGCCGTCCCCGCAAGGGGTCGAAGGCACCGGCCTGCGTTCCACCGCCGCCAGCGGCAGGAACGCGGGCTTTTTGGCATTGGTGACTATCGTTGGGCGGCGCCGGTCCGACACGGATTTCCTGTTAAATCCTACGATCTCCCCCACTCCGTTCGTCCTGAGCCTGTCGAAGGACGACCGCACCCCATTTGCGGATCTGCTCCGGGCCTTGCGGGCGAGAAGGCTTGAGCGGTCGTCCTTCGACAGGCTCAGGACGAACGGAGCATCCTTGACGCGCTCCGGGCTACACATGCCGCTGCACCGTCTCGATGAACCGGGCGACCGAGATCGGCTTGGTCACATAATCCTGCGCGCCTTCGCCCCTGATCTGCTCCTCGTCGCCGGCCATGGCGAAGGCGGTGACGGCGATGATCGGAATATCGCGCAGCTGCTCGTCCGCCCGCATCGCGCGAATCAGCTCGTGCCCGGTGACGTGGGGAAGCTGGATGTCCATGATGATGAGGCGCGGCAGCAGCGCACGGGCGGTGTCCAGCGCGGCGCGGCCGTCGCGCAGCCCGTGCGGCGCATAGCCATGGGCCGCAAGCAGGTCGCAAAATAGTTTGAGATTGAGTTCGTTGTCCTCGACGACAAGGATCGTATCGGTCATCAGGGCAGCCTAGCTCGCAGGATCAGGTCGGACATTCCTCGGATGATAGGCGAAAAATCCACAGGCGTGCCGATGAATTTGGCACAAGCCGAAAGCCTGGCGTACGAAGCCCTCGTCTGGGCGCTTTCGGATTCGATCCGGGCGCGCCGCCTGCTCGACCTGACCGGGCTTGATCCGCAAGGGCTGCGGGACGACATCGGGTCGGCGGCCGTGCAGTCAGCCATTCTCGGCTTCCTGCTCGATCATGAGCCCGACCTTCTCGCCTGCGCCGAAGCGCTGGCCCGTCCGCCCGGCGACATCGCGCGCGCCCGGCATATTCTGGAGTTGTCATGCGTCCGTTGCTGATCACCGATTGCGATGAGGTCCTGCTGCACATGGTGTCGCCGTTCCGCGATTGGGTTTCCGAAGCCCATGACGTCGCCTTCACGATCGAGAAGGGGGATTTCCTCAACGCCCTGACCCGCCGCGCCTGCGGATCGAAGCTGACGGTGGAGGAGATCTGGGGCCTGCTCGACGGCTTTTTCCTGACCGAGATGCACCGCCAGCCGCCCGCGCCCGGCGCCGCCGAGGCGCTGCGCAACATCGCGCTGGAGGCGGACGTGGTGATCCTGACCAACCTGCAGGATCAATATGCGACGGCGCGCGCGGCGCAGTTGGAGGCGCTCGACATGCCCTATCGCGTCACCACCAACCAGGGACCGAAGGGGCCGGCGCTGAAGCGGCTGGTCGAGGAGTATAACCCCAGCCGCACGGTGTTCGTCGACGACCTCGCCCAGCATCATGCGTCGGTGGCGGAGGTGCTGCCCGAGGTGTCGCGCCTGCACATGATCGCCGAGCCGGTGATGCAGCCGATCGTGCCGCCCGCGCCCGCCGCCCATGCGCGCATCGACGACTGGGCCAGCGCGACGCCGTGGATTTTGGAACGTCTGGCGGCCTGAGGGCCTGCAACCGGGGGAGATCATATGCATCAGATTGAGCAGCGGCTGACGGCGCTGGGTTTGAAACTGCCAAAGCCGGCGGCGCCGGTCGCGACCTATGTGCCGACCGTGGAGATTGACGGCCTGCTGCATGTTTCGGGACAGCTTCCGTTCGATGCGGAGGGCAACCTCATCACCGGCCGGCTGGGCGAGGATATCGGCGTCGAGCGCGGGGCTGAGGCGGCGCAGCGTTGCGCGCTGATGATCCTGGCGCAGGCGGCGACGGCGCTGGGCGACCTCGCGCGCGTCCGCCGCATCGTCAAGCTGGGCGTCTTCGTCAATTCGGCGGCGCAGTTCACCGACCAGCCCAAGGTCGCCAATGGCGCGTCGGACCTGATGGTCGCACTGTTCGACGATGCCGGCCGCCATGCCCGCAGCGCAGTCGGCGTGCCCGTCCTGCCGCTGGGCGCGGCGGTGGAAATCGATGCGATCCTGGCCGTTGCCCATCCTTGACCGCTGGCGCTTCGCACCGGCCGACAAGGCACGGCTCGCGGCGCTGGGCGCCCGGCCCTTCGCCCATCGCGGGCTGCATGGCGGCGGGCGCGTCGAGAATTCGCTGGCGGCTTTCGACGCCGCCATCGCGCGCGGCCATGGCATCGAGCTGGACGTCCAGCAAAGCGCCGACGGTCAGGCGATGGTGTTCCACGACGCCACGCTGGATCGGCTGACGGGCGCGAGCGGCGCGGTTGCCGCCCGCTCCGCCGCCCAGCTTTCGGCAGTCGCGCTGACCGGCACCGATGAGACGATCCAGCCGCTGCCGGCGGTGCTTGCGCATATCGGCGGGCGCGTGCCCCTGCTCATCGAGATCAAGGCGCCGGGCCGCCGCATCGGCACCCTGTGCGCGGCGGTGGCGGCGGCGCTGGAGGGCTATGCCGGCCCGGTGGCGGTGATGTCCTTCAACCCGGAGGCGGTGCGCTGGTTCGCGCAGGCGCGGCCCGACGTGATTCGCGGCCTCGTCGTCAGCGAGGAGCCGGACCGCCGCGCGGGGCGGCTGCGCAAGCGCATCGAGCTGGCCGGCGCGCTGTTCAGGGCGCGGCCACAATTCCTCGCCTATGACATCATGTCGCTGCCCTCGCCCACCGCGCGGGCGGCGCGGGCGGCGGGCCTCCCGCTGTTCACCTGGACGGTGCGCACCCCGGAGCAGCAGCACCGGGCTGCCGAAGAGGCCGACCAGCCTGTATATGAGGATCGATGAGCGACGGCCGCGCCACGGAAGATGTCAGCATCCGCATTGCCGAGGGCGTCGGCGCGGTTGCCGCGGCCGACTGGGACGCCTGCGCCGGGACGGATAATCCTTTCCTCAGCCACGCGTTCTTCACGGCCATGGAGGCGTCCGGCAGCGCATCGACACGATCCGGCTGGCAACCGCTGCATCTGGTGATCGAGGATGGCGACGGCCGCGCGCAGGCGATCATGCCCTGCTATGGCAAGAGCCACAGCCAGGGCGAATATGTCTTCGACCATGGCTGGGCCGACGCCTGGACGCGGGCGGGCGGCACCTATTACCCGAAGCTGCTGAGCGCCGTGCCGTTCACGCCGGTGCCCGGCCGCCGCCTGCTGACCCGCGATCCGGCGCTTGGCCTCTCGCTGATCGCCGGGGCCGAGACAATGGTCCGGCAAAACGGCCTCAGCTCCGCCCACGCCACCTTCATCGCGCCCGAGGAAGTCGAGGCGTTCGCGCAGGCGGGATGGCTGATCCGCACCGGCCAGCAATTCCACTGGACCGACGACGGCTTCGGCGATTTCGACGGCTTTCTGGACCAGCTCGCCAGCCGCAAGCGCAAGGCCGTCCGCAAGGAACGCGCCGCCGCCGTCGCCGATATCACCGTGCGCTGGGCGCGGGGCAGCGACATCCGGCCCGGCGACTGGGACGCGATGTGGCGCTTCTACCAGGATACCGGCGCGCGCAAATGGGGCAGGCCCTACCTCAACCGCGACGCCTTCGCCCGGCTGGCGGACAGCATGGCGGACCGCATCCTGCTGATCCTTGCCGAACGAGACGGGCAGGTGGTGGCGGGTGCGCTCAACCTGATCGGGCAGGATACGCTGTACGGGCGCTATTGGGGCTGCGCCGTCGACATCCCCTTCCTGCACTTCGAGCTGTGCTATTATCAGGCCATCGACTATGCGCTGGCGCACGGTCTGAAGCGGGTGGAGGCGGGCGCGCAGGGTGAGCACAAGCTGGCGCGCGGCTATCGGCCGACACCCACCTATTCCGCCCATTTCATCGCCGATGCCGGCTTCCGCCGCGCGGTCGCCAACTTCCTCGACCGCGAACGCATGGCCGTTGAGCAGGACATCGATTTCCTGGGCGGCATGACGCCGTTTCGCAAGGGCTGAGCCCCATTCGCGTGAGTCCCTGAATAACGCGCGCCACCCAACTCCGTTCGTCCTGAGCCTGTCGAAGGACGACCGTGCCGGCTTGTGAGACCTGCCATGGATTTTGCGGATGGGAAGGCTCGCGCTGTCGTCCTTCGACAGGCTCAGGACGAACGGGGGTGGGAATGGCGTTGCTGATTTAACAACCCACGCCCTACCCGATCGCCGCCTGATCGTCCCGCCACGGCCGCATCATGATGCTGGTGCCGCCCTCCAGCGGAATGCTCGCCCCGGTGATGTAGCCGCCGGCATCGCTGGCGAGGAGCTGGACGAGGCCGTGGAGGTCCTCCGGCTCGCCGAGCCTTCCGAGCGCAGTCATCTCCGTGAAACCCTCGATCAGCGCATCCGCTGCCGCCGGGCCATCGGCTTCGCGCACCGCCTGCTCGGCATTGCGGAGGATGGAGGTCCAGAACACGCCGAACAATATGGCGTTGACCGTGATGCCGTAGCGGCCAAGCTCCGCCGCGATGACGCGCATGAAGCCGTTCAGCCCGCTCTTGCTCGCCGCATAGGCGAGGTTGCCTTGCAGCGGCGCGGCGAATGCCGATGCGGTCGACGAGCTGAACAGGATGCGCCCCCAGCCGCGCCGCTTCATATGCGGCACGAAAGCCTGGGTGAGGGCGATATTGGCGGTCAGATTGAGTTGCAGCACGCGGTCGATCTCGGCCAGCGTCATGACGCCGAACTGCTCGGCATGGACCGCCCCGGCATTGCCGATAAAGATGTCACAGCCGTCGAGCGTGGCGATCGCCCGCTCGGCAAAGGCGGCGGTGCTGTCGCGATCGTAAAGGTCGACCGTGTCGGTATGAAGCTGTGCGTCCGGCACCGCCGCGAGCAATTCGTCAGACGCATCGCGCAGCATCTCCGCGCGCCGTCCGCCGACCAGCACGCGCGCGCCGCAGCGGAGCAGCGCCTCCACCATCGCATAGCCCAGCCCGGTGCTGCCGCCCGTGACCACCGCCGATTTGCCGGAAAGATCGAACTTCCCGAACGGGCCGCGCGTCATGACGCCACTCACGCGATGCCGCCCGGCAGGGCGCTGCTGTAGAAGCCGGTCGTCAGGCCACCATCGACGACGATTTCCGCGCCCGTCATGTAGGCGGACTCGTCGCTGGCGAGGAAAAGACTGGCGTTGGCGATGTCGATCGGCTCGCCGATGCGCGGGATCGGCAGGCCGGTCTGGCGAGCGTTCAGCGCCTCCGTCGATTCCTTGGCGACATTGCCCATTTCCGTGTTCACCGTGCCGGGGAAGATGGTGTTGACGCGCACCTTCTTCGGCCCAAGCTCCATCGCGGCGGTCTTGGAAATTCCGCGCAAGGCCCATTTGCTGGCGGCATAGGGCGCGATGCCGTTGAGGCCGGTCAGGCCGGAGATCGAGGAGATGTTGACGATCGCGCCACCCCCGCCCGCGATCATGCGCGGCGCGACATGCTTGATGCCCAGCCACGCGCCGATCAGGTTGACATTGTACAGCCGGTCGAAGTCGGCCCGTTCTATCTCCAGGATCGATCCGCCCCAGAAGACGATCCCGGCATTGTTCACCAATATGTCGACCCGCCCGAAACGGTCGGCAGCGGCGGCCGCGACCTCCCGCCACCGCGCCTCGTCGCTGACATCATGCTGAAGCGCGATGGCGTCCCCGCCAATGTCGGCGGCGACGGCGGACGGGTCCTGAATATCGGTGAGGCAAAGCTTCGCGCCATGCTCGGCGAAAAGCCGCGCGGTGGTTTCTCCCATGCCGCGCGCGGCGCCCGTGATGATCGCCACCTTGCCGTCCAACCTGCCCATAAACCCCTCCCGATACCGAATGTTTCCGCCGCCAAGCTTATGGCGCGCATGCGTCGCCGCAACGCGGGACGCTTGATCGTTGGGGCCAAATATCCAAACTCCGTGGTGCGACAGCGCGCCCGGCGGGGCTATGCAGGATCATGATTTGCCGACCGCGAAAGGAAGCAGGATGAAGAAGCCTTACGGCGTAGGACTGGTGGGCGTTCAGCCCGGACGAAGCTGGGCATCGCTGGCCCATATTCCGGCGCTGCGGGCGCTGCCCGATGATTTCGCGATTGCCGGCGTCGCCAATAGCAGCCCGGAATCGGCAAAGGCGGCGGCGGATGCGCTGGACCTCGGCCGCGCCTTCGCCTCGGTCGACGAACTGGTCGCGGCGCCCGAAGTCGACATCGTCGCCGTCACCGTCAAGGTGCCGCACCATGCCGAGATCGTGCGCAAGGCGCTGAACGCCGGCAAGCATGTCTATTGCGAATGGCCGGTCGGCAACGGCCTCGCCGAAGCGCGCGAGCTGACGGCGCTGGCCGCCGAAAAGAGCCTGCGCGCGGTTGCCGGAACGCAGGCGCGCCTGTCGCCCGCCATGCACTACGTCCGCGATCTCGTTGCCGAAGGCTTCGTCGGCGAGGTGCTGTCCACCACGCTCATCGGCAGCGGCATGAGCTGGGGCGCGGTGACGGAGGTGCCGAACGCCTATACGCTCGACAGGCGCAATGGCGCGAACATGCTGACTATCCCGTTCGGCCATACCATGGCGGCGATCGCCGATGTGCTCGGCGGCGTCGCGGCGCTGTCGGCGCTGCTCAAGACACGGCGCAGCGAGGCGACCGTGGTCGAAACCGGCGAGAGCCGGACGATGACCTCGCCCGATCAGGTGCTGGTCGCGGGTGAGCTGGCCAGCGGCGCGCCCATCTCCATCCATTATCGCGGCGGCATGCCGCGCGGCACCGGCCTGCTGTGGGAGATCAACGGCACGGCGGGCGACCTTCAGGTCACCGCGATCGGCGGCCACGCGCAGTTTCTGGAGCTTGCGGTCTGCGGCGCGACCGGCGACGAGCAGGCGCCAAAGCCCTTGCCGGTGCCGGAGAAATATCAGGCGACGCTCGGGCTCGATCCCTATGCCCAGAATGTCGGGCAGGTCTATGCCGCCTTCGCCGCCGACCTTGCCAACGGCACCGACAGCGCGCCCAGCTTCGCGGACGCCGAAAAGACCCATCAGCTCATCGCCGCCATCGAGGAGGCCCACCGATCCGGCAAGCGCGTCACCGTCGCCGATATCTGAACGCGCCGGGCGGCTTCACTGCGTGTCGCCGCCCTCCGCCGCCAGCCGCTTCAACTCATAGACCAGCTCCAGCGCCTCGCGCGGGCTGAGGTCGTCGGGCCGCAGCGCCTCCAGCCGCGCGCGCAAGGCATCCGGTGCCGGCTCGGCCGGACTCGCGGCGGCGAACAGCGGCAGGTCGTCCAGACCGGCGGCAAGCCCGCCGGTCTTCTGGCGGCCAGCCTCCAGCTTCGCCAGCACCTGTTTGGCGCGGTTGACCACCCCGCCGGGGATGCCGGCCAGCCGCGCCACCGCGAGGCCATAGCTGCGATCGGCGGGACCGGCCGCGACCTCGTGCAGGAACACCAGATCGCCCTTCCACTCGCGCGCGCGGACGTGATGGAGGCTGAGATCGTCGCAACGCTCGGCGAGGCGCGTCAGCTCGTGATAATGGGTGGCGAACAGGCAGCGGCAGGCGATGCGGTCGTGGATCGATTCCAGCACCGCCCAGGCGATGGCGAGGCCGTCATAGGTGGAGGTGCCACGCCCGACCTCGTCCAGCACGACGAAGCTGCGTTCGGTCGCCTGCGACAGGATGGCGGCGGTCTCGACCATCTCGACCATGAAGGTGGACCGGCCCTGCGCCAGATTGTCGGACGCGCCGACACGGCTGAACAGGCGGTCGACGATGCCCAGCCGCGCCCGCGCCGCCGGCACATAGCCGCCGGCCTGCGCCAGCACCGCGATCAGCGCGTTCTGGCGCAGGAAGGTCGATTTGCCGCCCATGTTCGGCCCCGTCACCAGCCACACCCGCGCGCCCTCGCCGAGTGCGCAGTCATTGGCGACGAAGGGCGTGCGGCTTGCTGCCAGCGCCTGCTCGACCACCGGATGGCGGCCGCCCTCGACCTCGAAGCACAGGTCGTCGGCGATCTCCGGCCGGCACCAGCCACCCTCCGCCGCGCGCGCCGCCAGCGCCGCCGCGACATCAAGGCGGGCGAGCGCGCCGGCGGTTTCGGCGATGCCGGACGCCTCGGCCAGCACGGCCTCGCGCAGTTCCTCGAAATGGGCGGCCTCGGCGGCGAGCGCATGGTCGCCGGCCTGCATCACCCGCGCCGCCTCGGCATGCAGTTCCGGCGCGTTGAAGCGCACCACGCCGGCCAGCGTCTGGCGGTGGGTGAAGCCCGAATCGGCCGCCATCAGCGGGTCGGCGTGACGGGACGACACCTCGATATGATAGCCGAGAACATTATTGTGGCGGATCTTGAGGCCGGCAATGCCGGTGCGCTCGCGATAGCCCGCCTCGAGCTGCGCGATGGCCCGCCGCCCGTCGCCGGCGACACGGCGCAACTCGTCGAGCGCGGCGTCATAGCCCTCGGCGATGAAACCGCCCGCCGCCGCGTCGATCGGCGGTTCGGGCACCACCGCGCGCGACAGGTGATCGACCAGCGCGGCATGGCCCGGAATCCGCGCCAGCGTCGCATCGAGCAGCGCCGGCCGGTTGTCGCCGGCCGCCAGTCGCTGCCTGAGGCCCCGCGCCGCGCCCAACCCATCGCGAATCGCGGCAAGGTCGCGCGGCCCGCCGCGTCCGGCGGCGAGCCGCCCGAGCGCCCGTTCCAGATCGGGAATTGCCTTGAGCGCATCGCGCGTGCGCTCGCGCCCGATCATGTCGGCGAAGAACCATGACACCAGGTCGAGCCGGGCGTCGATCCGCGCGGCGTCGGTGGACGGCGCCCCCAGATCCTCGGCGAGCAGGCGCGCGCCCGCCCCCGTCACCGTCCGGTCGATGGCGGCGATCAGGCTGCCGGCGCGGCCGCCGCCGGTCGCGCGCATGATCTCAAGGCTGTCGCGCGTCGCCGCGTCGATCGCCATGACGCTGTCGACGACATGGCGTTGCGGCGGCGACAGCAGCGGCATGGTGCCGCGCCCGACCTCCTCCAGATAATCGACCAGCCCGCCGGCGGCGGCCAGCTCGGCGCGAGTGAAACCGCCGAAGCCGTCCAGCGTCGCAACGCCGAACAGCGCCTTCAGCCGCACCTCGCCACGGCGGCTGTCGAAGCCGGCGGCGGGCCGCGCGATGCCGCCGGCCGGCGCCGCGTCCCAGCCTTCGGGCACGATGATCTCGGCGGCGGCGAGGCGCGCGATCTGGGCGGGGATGTCGCCCGCCGCCACCGTCGCCGCCATGAAGCGCCCGGTCGACACGTCCGCCCAGGCAAGGCCGATGCCCGCCGCCGTCGGGCACAGCGCCGCCACCCAGTTGGCGGCCCGCGCGTCGAGCAGCGCCTCCTCGGTCAGCGTCCCCGCCGTGACGACGCGGACGATGGCGCGGCGGACCAGCGACTTGCCGCCGCGCTTCTTCGCCTCCGCCGGGCTTTCGACCTGCTCGGCGATGGCGACGCGGTGGCCGGCGCGGATCAGGCGGGCCAGATAGGCCTCGGCGGCGTGGACCGGCACGCCGCACATCGGCACCCGCTCGCCCGCATGTTCGCCGCGATGCGTCAGCGCGATATCGAGGCATTGCGCCGCAACCTTCGCGTCGTCGAAGAACATCTCGTAAAAGTCGCCCATGCGGAAGAACAGCAGGCAGTCCTCCGCCTCGGCCTTCAGCGCCACGAATTGCGCCATCATCGGCGAGGCGGCGGCGGTTTTTGGTTTCGGATCGGCCATGAACGCGCATTTAACGCGCGCACCGCTTGCGCGATAGCCGGGCACGCTTAAAGAGAGATCGCGCGTTGCAAGGGAGGCAAGGGAATGACTGACGACAGGCTTCAATTTTCGGACCGCGAAGCCTTGCTGTTTCATTCCGAAGGACGCCCCGGCAAAATCGAGATCATCGCGTCCAAGCCGATGGCGACGCAGCGCGACCTGTCGCTGGCCTATTCGCCGGGCGTCGCGGTGCCGGTGCGCGCCATCGCGGAGGACCCCGCCGCCGCCTATGACTATACGATCAAGGGCAATCTGGTCGCCGTCATCTCGAACGGCACCGCCATCCTCGGCCTCGGCAATCTGGGGGCGCTGGCGTCGAAGCCGGTGATGGAAGGCAAGTCGGTGCTGTTCAAGCGCTTCGCCGACGTCGATTCGATCGACCTCGAACTGGCGACCGAGGACCCGGAGGCCTTCATCAATGCCGTCGCGCTGATGGAGCCGAGCTTCGGCGGCATCAACCTTGAGGACATCAAGGCCCCCGAATGCTTCATCATCGAGCAGACGCTGCGCGAGCGGATGAACATCCCGGTCTTCCACGACGACCAGCACGGCACCGCGATCATCTCCGCCGCCGGCCTGATCAACGCGCTGCGCATCACCCGGCGCGACATCAAGGACATCAAGATGGTGGTGAACGGCGCCGGCGCGGCGTCGATCGCCTGCACCGAACTCGCCAAGGCGATGGGCGTGCCCGCCGGCAACGTCATCATGTGCGATTCCAAGGGCGTCATCTACAAGGGCCGCACCGAGGGCATGAACCAGTGGAAGTCCGCCCACGCCGTCGAGACGGAGGACCGGACGCTGGCCGACGCGATGCGCGGCGCGGACGTGTTCATGGGCCTGTCGGTCAAGGGCGCGCTGACCCCCGACATGGTGCGCTCGATGGCGCCCAACCCGATCATCTTCGCCATGGCCAATCCCGATCCCGAGATCACGCCGGACGAGGCGCACGCCGTGCGACCCGACTGCATCGTCGCCACCGGGCGGTCGGACTATCCCAACCAGGTCAACAACGTCCTCGGCTTCCCGTTCATCTTCCGCGGCGCGCTCGACGTGCGGGCGACGACGATCAACGACGAGATGAAGATCGCCGCCGCCAACGCGCTCGCCGAACTGGCGCGCCAGCAGGTGCCGGAGGAAGTCGCCAGCGCCTATGGCGGCCAGCGCCGCGCCTTCGGACGCGACTATATCATCCCGGCGCCGTTCGACCCCCGGCTGATCGAGGTGGTGCCGCCCGCCGTGGCGCGCGCCGCCATGGATTCGGGCGTCGCGCGCCGGCCGATCCTCAACGAGGCCGCCTATCGCCAGGAGCTGCGCGCCCGGCTCAACCCGACCATGTCGGTGCTCGCCTCGGCGCATGAAATCGCCCGCAACCACCCCAAGCGCGTCATCTTCGCCGAGGCGGAGGAGGATGTCGTGCTGGGCGCCGCGCTCGCCTTCGACGCCGGCGGCTATGGCACGCCGGTGCTGGTCGGCCGCGACGACGAGGTCGAGCAGCGGCTGCGCGCGCTCGGCGTCGAGGACATCAGCCGCTTCGAGATCCACAACAGCCGCGTCTCGCCGCTGGTGCCGGAGATGGTCGACTATCTCTATGCCCGCCTCCAGCGGCGCGGCCATACGCTGCGCGACTGCGTCCGGCTGGTGAACCAGGATCGCCACGTCTTCGCCTCGCTGATGCTGGCGCTCGGCCATGGCGACGTGCTGATTACCGGGGTGACGCGACAGTTCGGCCAGACCATGAGCCAAATCCGCAAGGCGATCGACCGCGAGGCCGGGCGCACCCCGTTCGGCGTGCACATCCATGTCGGCCAGACGGAGACCGTGTTCATCGCCGACACCACGGTCAATGAGCGGCCGACCGCCGCGCAGCTCGCCGACATTGCCGCCGCCGCCGCCGCCGTCGCGCGCAACCTGGGCACCGAGCCGCGCGTCGCCTTCCTGTCCTATTCCAATTTCGGCAATCCGGCGGGCAACTGGCTGGGCAATATCCGCGAGGCGGTGGCGCTGCTCGACGAACGCGGCGTCAGCTTCGAATATGAAGGCGAGATGGCGCCCGACACCGCGCTCAACCGGGAGCTGGCCAGGCTCTATCCCTTCTCGCGCCTGTCCGGCCCGGCCAATGTGCTGATCATGCCCGGCCTGCAATCGGCCAATATCTCGGCCAAGCTGCTCAAGGAACTGGGCGGCGGGTCGATGATCGGGCCGTACATGGTCGGCATGGCGAAGCCCGTGCAGATCGCCGCCATGACGTCGAGCGCCAGCGATCTCGTGACCATGGCGGTGCTGGCCTCGGCCGGCATCGTGCAGTGAGGGGGTCTTTGCGATGAAGACCATAGCCGTCATCGGCGCCGGCCAGATGGGCGCCGGCATCGCGCAGGTCGCGGCGCAAGCGGGCTATCGCGTGCTGCTGTCGGACGTGAAGCAGGAAATCGCGGACGCCGGCAAGGCGGGCATCGGCAAGCGCGCCGCCCGCGCGGTGGAGAAGGGCGACCTGACCGCCGGCGCGGTGGAGCAGATGCTCGCCCGCATCGAGCCGGTCGCGACCCTCGCCCGCCTCGCCGAAGCCGAGCTGGTGATCGAGGCGGCGACCGAGAATGAGGCGGTCAAGCGCGCCATCTTCGAGGAGGTCGGCAAGGTGCTGGGCCATCAGGCGGTGCTCGCCACCAACACCTCGTCGATCCCGATCACCCGGCTGGCGCAGGCGTCGCCCGATCCGGCGCGCTTCATCGGCGTGCATTTCTTCAACCCGGTGCCGGTGATGCCGCTGATCGAGCTGATCCGCGGCCTCGCCACCGCCGACGAGACCGTCGCCAAGGCGGAAGGATTCGCCAAGGCGATCGGCAAGACCGTGGTCCACGCCACCGATTCGCCGGCCTTCATCGTCAACCGCATCCTGCTGCCGATGCTCAACGAGGCCTGCTTCGTGCTGTCGGAAGGCATTGCCAGCGTCCGCGACATCGACAATGGCGTCAAGCTGGGCCTCAACCACCCGATGGGGCCGCTGACCCTCGCCGATTTCGTCGGCCTCGATACCTGCCTCGCGGTCTGCAAGGTGCTCCAGGAATCGACCGGCGACCCCAAATATCGGCCGGCGCCGCTGCTGGTGAAATATGTCGAGGCGGGCTGGCTGGGGCGCAAGACCGGCCGGGGCTTCTACGACTATTCAGGCCCGGAGCCGGTGCCGACGCGCTGAGGGGGGAGGCCGCCATTTCTCTTTCCCTCGCCTCGGCGGACGGCTAAGGGCGCGCCATGAGCGCCATAGACTCCACCCCCGATGCCGCCTTGCTGGCCAAGGCCGAAACCCTCACCGAGGCGTTGCCCTATATGCAGCGCTATGCCGGCGAGACGTTCGTGGTGAAATATGGCGGCCACGCCATGGGCGATCCCGAGCTGGCCCATGATTTCGCCGAGGATGTCGTGCTGATGAAGGCGGTGGGCATCAACCCCATCGTCGTACACGGCGGCGGGCCGCAGATCGGCGCGATGCTCAAGACGCTGGGCGTCGAATCGCGCTTCGTCGACGGTCTGCGCGTCACCGACGCCGAAACCGCGAAAGTGGCGGAGATGGTGCTGTCGGGCACCATCAACAAGGAGCTGGTGTCGTGGATCGGGCGCGCCGGCGGCCGGGCGGTCGGCATTTCCGGCAAGGATGCCGGCCTTGTCACCGCCGCCAAGGTGACGCGCACCACCAAGGACCCGGACAGCAATATCGAGCAGGCGGTCGATCTCGGCTTCGTCGGGGAGCCGGTGGATGTCGACCGGCGGCTGCTCGACACGGTGTCGCGCGCCGGCATGATCCCGGTGGTCGCGCCGATCGGCATCGGCGACGACGGCCACACCTATAACATCAATGCCGACACCATGGCCGGCGCCATCGCCATCGCCACCGGCGCGGCGCGCCTGTTCCTGCTCACCGATGTCGCCGGCGTGCTCGACAAGGACAAGCAACTGCTGTCGGACCTGACGCCCGCCAAGATCGCCGCGCTGCGCGCCGACGGGACGATCAGCGGCGGCATGATCCCGAAGCTGGAGACCTGCATCGACGCGGTCGAGGGCGGCGTCGACGCGGCGGTCGTGCTCGACGGCCGGATTCCCCACGCGATGCTGCTGGAAGTGTTCACCCGGCGCGGCGCCGGCACGCTGATCCGGCGGGGTTAGAGTTTGTCCGGTTTGGACCGCGCCAGCCCGCTCCCCCACCCGGCCACCCATAGAATACTGCCGTTGGGTGGCCGGGTGGGGGAGCGGGCTGGCGCCGATTCCGCTTGAAGCGGACAAACTCTAGCGGCGCCAGCCGGCACCGCCTGATCCGACGCTCACGAAACAGCGGTGCAAAACCGTCCGGCGCGCATTAGATAAACAGCATGTCCCGCCGTTTCGACAGCCTTCCCCAGCGCCGCGCGATCATCAACCGGCGCGCCGTGGCGGATACGCTGGCGGAACTGGCCGAGAGCGCGGCCGATCTTGCGACGCTGCGCAAGGACGCCACCGCCCTGCTCAAGCAGGTGCTCGACGACGGCCGGGCCGAAATCGCGCGCCGGCTGTCCGGCACCCCGGCGCGCGGCACCGAGATCGCCGCCAGCTATGCCTTCCTGACCGACCAGGTGCTGCGCCTGATCTTCGATCTGGCGACGCTGCGGCTCTATCCCATGCACAACCGCTCCACCGCCGAACGGCTGACGCTGATCGCCGTCGGCGGCTATGGCCGGGGCGAGATGGCGCCCTTTTCCGACGTCGACATCATGTTCCTGACGCCGTGGAAGCTCAGCCCGTGGTGCGAGCAGGTGATCGAATCGATCCTCTACATGCTGTGGGACCTCGGCCTGAAGGTCGGCCACAGCAGCCGCTCGCTGGACGACATGATCCGCATGGCGCGGTCGGACCTGACGATCCGCACCGCCCTGCTCGAATCGCGTTACGTCTGGGGCGACGAGCTGCTGTACGACAAGGCCGTCGAGCGCTTCCAGCGCGAGGTGATCAACGGCCAGGCGCGCGCCTTCGTCACGGAAAAGCTGGCCGAGCGCGACGTCCGCCACGTCCGCATGGGCGACAGCCGCTATGTCGTCGAACCCAATCTGAAGGAGGGCAAGGGCGGCCTTCGCGACCTCCACACCCTGTTCTGGATCGGCAAGTTCGTCTACCAGACCGCCGACGTGCCCGAACTGGTCGACAAGGGGCTGCTGACCCCCGCCGAACTGCGCCAGTTCCAGAAGGCCGAGAATTTCCTGTGGGCGGTGCGCTGCCACCTCCACCTGATCGCCGGGCGCGCGGAGGAGCGGCTGACCTTCGACGTCCAGCCCGAACTGGCGCGCGCCATGCGCTATGCCGACCGGCCCGGCCAGTCGGGCGTCGAGCGCTTCATGCGCCACTATTTCCTTATCGCCAAGCAGGTCGGCGATATCACCGGCCTGTTCCTCGCGCATCTCGACGAGTTGTTCGCCGGGCGCGGCCGCCGGTTCGGCCTGCCGGCCTTGCGGCGCAGGCCGCGCAAGCTGGGCGGCTTCACCCTGACGCGCGGCCAGCTCGGCGTGCCGTCCGACGATTTCTTTCGCGAGGACCCGGTCCGGCTGATCGAGCTTTTCCATCTGGCGGACCTGCACCAGCTTGCCATCCATCCGCTGGCGATGCGCCAGGCCAATCGCGATTCCGGCCTGATCAATGCCCGCATCCGCCGCGATCCGCGCGCCAACGCCCTGTTCCTCGACATATTGACCAGCCCGCGCGACCCGGAAAAGGTCCTGCGCTGGATGAACGAGGCCGATGTCTTCGGCCGCTTCATTCCCGACTTCGGCCGGGTCGTCGCGCAGATGCAGTTCGACATGTATCATCATTATACGGTCGACGAGCATTCGATCCGGGCGCTCGGCCTGCTGTCGCGGATCGAACATGGCGAGTTGAAGGACGATCATCCGCTGATCTCCGCGATCATGCGCCAGATCGTGTCGCGGCGGACCCTCTATGTCGCGGTGCTGCTGCACGACATCGCCAAGGGGCGCGGCGGCGATCACAGCGTGCTGGGCGAGGAAGTCGCGCGGACGCTGTGCCCGCGCCTCGGCCTGACCGAAGCGGAGACCGAGACCGTCGCCTGGCTGGTGCGCCACCACCTGCTGATGTCGAACATCGCCTTCCGTCGCGACCTCACCGACTTCAAGACCGTGCTCGATTTCGTCGAGAAGGTGCAAAGCCCGGAGCGGCTGCGCCTGCTGCTGGCGCTGACGGTCGTCGATATCCGCGCGGTCGGACCGGGGGTCTGGAACGGCTGGAAACGCCAGTTGCTGACCGACCTCTACGAGGCGGCGGAGGACGTCATCCGCCTCGGCCACAAGCAGAAGGGCCGGGCCGAGCGCATCGCCGCCCGGCAGGAGGCGCTGGCCGAGGCGCTCGGCTGGCCGGCCGCCGGCATGGCGGGCCTGCTCAAGCGCTTTGCGGACAGCTACTGGCTGGCGGAGCCGCTCGAATCGCTCATCCAGAACGCGCGGCAGATCGCGGCGGCGGACGCCGACAAGCAGAGTCTGTCGATCGCCACCGGCGTCGATGCCGGCCGCGACGCGACGCTGGTGTCGGTCTATGCCGCCGACCATCCCGGCCTGTTCTATCGCATCGCCGGGGCGATCAGCCTTGCCGGCGGCAACATCATCGACGCCCGCATCCACACGACGCGCGACGGCATGGCGGTCGACAATTTCCTGATCCAGGACGCGCTCGGCGGCACGATGGAGGACGAGCAGCGCCTGCAGCGCCTCAAGATCGCCATCGAGGATGCCCTCGCCAACCGCCACAAGCTGACCGACAAGCTGCGCAGCCGGCCGCTCTCCCACACCCGCGCCGATGCCTTCCGGGTGGTTCCGATCGTGCTGATCGATAATAATGCGTCGAATCGCTACACGGTGATCGAAATCGCGGCGCAGGACCGCCCGGCGCTGCTCAACACCCTCACCTATGCGCTGTTCCAGTCGAAGGTGACGATCCACAGCGCCCACATCGCGACCTATGGCGAGCGGGCCGTCGACGTGTTCTACGTGACCGATCTGGTGGGCGACAAGATCGTCTCGTCCGCCCGGCTCAAGGCGCTGGAAAAGCGGCTGCTCGAAGCCGCCGGCGGCGCGACGCAGGACCGCGCCGCCGCCTGAGCGCCGTCAATCGGCCTTGTGGAACTCGCCGCTGAACTTGAGCGAAACCTCGTCG
>CAZACH010000003.1:24016-27580 GCA_964483275.1 uncultured Sphingomonadaceae bacterium
GCGCCGTCAATCGGCCTTGTGGAACTCGCCGCTGAACTTGAGCGAAACCTCGTCGCCGACCATCGGGACATAGGTTTTTATGCCGAAGTCCGACCGCTTGAAGCTGGTCTTGGCGTCAAAGCCGATCGCCGGCTTCTTGGCCATCGGGTGGGTGCCGTGGCCATGCAGCTTGACCTCGAGCGTCACCGGCCTGGTGACGCCGTGCAGCGTCAAATCGCCAACCACCGTCGCGGTGCCGTCGGCGCCCGGCGTCACGCTGGTCGACTTGAACGTCGCGGTGGGGAATTGGGCGACGTCGAACCAGTCCGCGCCCTTGAGATGGCCGTCGAGCACGTCATTGTCGGTGGCGATGCTGGTGGTGTCGATGGTGACTTCGACGCTGCTTTTCGCCGGCGCCTTGGGGTCGAGCGTGATGGCCGCGTCGAATGTCCGGAAGCCGCCATAATAGGTCGACAGGCCCATATGATCGACCGACCAGATGATCCGCGCATGATCCTTGTCGAGCGTGTAGCGCCCCGCCTCGACCGTCGCCACGTCGCGGGTCATCGGCGCCGGCGCCTGCGCGACGGCCGGCATGGCGAACGCCAATCCAACGGCGAATAGCATCTTCTTCATGTTCGTCTCCCAACCTGTTGCGTGGAGTTTGTCCGGTTCGGGCGGCACCGGCCCGCTCCCCCACCCGGCTACCCACGAGAGTACCTGAATGGGTGGCCGGGTGGGGGAGCGGGCCGGTGCCGATTCCGCCTGGAGCGGACAAACATTCCGGGCCGCAGAGTGCGTCGCCATCGGGTGGCTGGCAAGCCGCTTTCCGTTCAGCGCACCCGCTGCGCGCGGCGGGCAAGGTCGAGCAGCGCCGATTCGGCAAGGATGTCGCCGGCGCTGCCGCTGGACTTGATCGCGCGCTCGGCGGCGAGCAGGCGGGAGAGGGCACTGGCGATATGGCTGCCCTGCCACCGCGCCACGGCGGCGGTCAGCACGCCCTTGTCCTTCCAGAAAATCGCCTTGCCCCGGCCGGCGATGACGCTTTCGGCCGAACTGCCGCGCTCGACCTCGGCGCGCAGATCGGCGAGCAGATAGAAGCGCCGCAGCACGGCGCGCAGCAGCATGATCCCGGCCGCGCCCTCGCTGCGCAGCCGCGTCAATTGTTCGGCGACATCGGCGGGGCGGCCGGAGGTCACGCCATTGACCAGCCGGTCCATGTCGCTTTCGGCGATGTCGGCGGACAGGGCGGCGACATGCTCCGGCTCGACATTGCGCACCCGGTCGGGCGCGGCATCGAGGTAGAGCACCAGCTTCTCGACCTCGCCCTGCGCCACGGCGCGGTCGCCATTGGCGATATTGGCGATGCGCTGGACGACCTCGCGCGGCACGGCCAGCCCGGCCTCCCGCGCGAGATTGCCGACCAGCGCCGCGAAATCGCGCGCGTCGGGCACATAGCTGGCAAAGCCGAGCGCCAGTGGATGGCCTTCGACCAGCTTGAGCAGCTTGGAGGTGCGACTCAAGGCGCCCGCCAGCGCAACCACCGGATTGCCGGCGGCCGGGCCGTCCAGCAAGGCCTGAACCGCCGCCAGACTTTCCTCGCCAATGCCGAAGACGCGGATCAGCGTGCGCCCGCCGAACATCGAGATCGAGGCCGCCTCGTCGCTCAGCCGCGCCGGGTCGCCGCGCAGGTCCTGCGGGCTGAGGTCGAGCCGCTCGGCATCGCCGAACGCGGCGGCATAGCTGTCGGCAAGGGCGCGCGAGCCGGCCTCGTCGGGACCGTGCAGCAGCAGCAACCGCAGGTCGGCCGGCGGCTTGCCCACGGCGCGGGCAATGGCGCCGCGATCGGCCTTCATTGGCGCGGCGGCAGGTTTCGGCCGAACAGGGCCAGGCGGGTGACGATGCTGTCGGCAATATCCTCCGACAAACGCTCCAGCGCCGTATTCTCCGCCGCCAGCACGGCGAATTCGGACTGGACCACGTCGATGCCGGCGTCCGAGCCGGCGGTCGCGTCGAGCAGCACCTCGCCGCTGCCCGAATCGACCAGCCGATAGCGCGCGCGCAGGATGCGGCGTTCGCGCGTGATGGCATCGTCGCCGCGCACGCCGAAGCCCTGGATCTGGTCGTCCAGCTCGACCTCCAGCCGATAGGCCGGGCTGCCGGACGCCTCGCCGAGCCGGCTAATCAGCGCCTGCCGGACCAGCCAGCCGCTGCGGTCCGGGATCGGCGCGACCGCGACGGAATTGAGCATCGCCCCCGACGCCCCCGAACTGCTGTAGACCGGCCGCAGCTGGCAGCCGCCGAGCAGGGCGGCGGCGAGGAGGAGGGCGAGGGGAAGAAGCGGCTTCATGCCACCAGATTGACCAGCCTGTCGGGAACCACAACCACTTTTCGGGGCGGGTTGCCGCCAAGCGCCGCCTGGACCTTGGCATTGCCGAGCGCCAGCGCCTCCAGCGCCTCGCGCGCGGCACCCTTCGGCGCGGTGACGGTGTCGCGCAGCTTGCCGTTGATCTGGATGGCGATGGTCACGCTGTCGTCGACGAGCAGCGCCGGATCGGCGTCCGGCCACGGCCGGTCGGCGATCAGGCCGCCCTCGCCCAGCCGCGCCCAGCCCTCCTCGGCGAGATGGGGCATCATCGGCGCGACGAGGTGGAGCAAAACGCGCACCGCCGCATCGCGCGATGCCGACGGCGCCGCCTTGTCGATCGCGCCGGCCAGTTCGTAAAGCCGCGCCACCGCCTTGTTGAATTGCAGCGCGTCGATGTCGGCGGACACGGCGGCGATCGCCCGGTGCAGCTTGCGGTCGAGCGCTTCGTCCTCGCCGGCGGCGCCGTCGACCGCATCGACCAGACGCCAGACGCGCTGAACGAAGCGCCACGCGCCCTCGATGCCGGCCTCGCTCCACAGCAGGTCGCGCTCCGGCGGGCTGTCGGACAGGACGAACCAGCGCACGGCGTCGGCGCCATATTGCTCGATGATCGGGGTCGGATCGACGACGTTCTTCTTCGATTTCGACATCTTCTCGATGCGGCCGGGCGTCACCGGCGCGCCGCCCGCGACCTCGACGATGATGTCGCCGCGCTTCTCGATCTCCTCGGGCGACAGCCAGCGGCCGTCCGCCGCCTTGTAGGTTTCGTGCGTCACCATGCCCTGGGTGAACAGGCCGGTGAACGGCTCGGCGATGTCGATGCGGCCGATGCGGCGCAGCGCCCGCGTCCAGAAGCGCGCATAGAGCAGGTGCAGGATCGCATGCTCGACGCCGCCGATATATTGCGCGACCGGCATCCACTGCCCGACTACCGCCTTGTCGAACGGCTGGTCGGCCGGCTGACTGGCGAAGCGCAGGAAATACCAGGACGAATCGACGAAGGTATCGAGCGTGTCGGTTTCCCGCCGCGCCGCGCCGCCGCAGCGCGGGCAGTCGACATGCTTCCAGCTCGGATGGCGGTCCAGCGGATTGCCGGGCTTGTCGAAGCTGATGTCCTCGGGCAGCACCACCGGAAGCTGGTCGGTCGGCACCGGCACCAGCCCGCAGCCGTCGCAATGGATGATCGGGATCGGCGTGCCCCAATAGCGCTGGCGCGA
>CAZACH010000004.1:0-906 GCA_964483275.1 uncultured Sphingomonadaceae bacterium
TCTTGCGGGCACGACGGCCAGCGCTGTCGTCCTTCGACAGGCTCAGGACGAACGGAGGTGGGGATGGCGGTGCCAGTGACGCATCTAGTCGTCCACCCGCCCACGCAAAAAGAAAGGGCCGGCGGAGGGATGCTCCGCCGGCCCTTCTTCACTCGGTACGCCTCGGCTTACTGGCCGAACTTGTACGACACGCGGACCATGACCTCGCGGCCGCGGTTCACCGAAGCGAAGCGGTCGCCAAGCACGCCGGCGGCGGTGCCGGTGCCGCTGCCGGTGAAGGGCACGTTCGGCGCGGCGACATAGTAGTATTTGTCGGTCAGGTTGCGGCCGATCAGGGCCAGCTCCCACAGGTCGTCCGCCTCGCCGAGACGCAGCGACGCGTCGAGCAGCGCATATTTCGGCATGCGGCTCTGCGGCGCGTTGGTCGCGTCGGTGAGGAAGCTGCTGGAGTAGGTCGCGTCGACCGACAGGCCCAGCTTCAGGTCGTTGCCGAGCGGCGCATCATAGGCGAAGCCGCCATTGAGGTTCCACTTGGGCGAACGCGGCAGCACCTGGCCGGAGATGTCCTGCACCGGGACGCCCGCGCCGTTGAGCGAGCAGCCCTCCACCGGACGCTGGCCGTTATAGCAGGGTGCTTCGGCGAAGCTGGAATAGGTGGCCTTGTTATAGGCCGCCGCGCCATGGATGCTCAGGCCGTCCAGCGGGGTGCGATAGTTGAAATCGAACTCCACGCCCTTGATCTTGCTGGCCGCCGCGTTGCGGATCGTGCTGTCGGCATTGGTGAAGTTCACCACCTGCAGATCGTCGACCTTGTAGGAATAGGCCGCGAAGTTCACGCGCAGCGCGCGGTCGAGCAGCGCTGCCTTGATGCCCGCCTCGAAGCCCTTGATGGTCTGCGGATCATAG
>CAZACH010000004.1:916-25718 GCA_964483275.1 uncultured Sphingomonadaceae bacterium
TCGCCGAGCTGGAGTTGAAGCCGCCCGACAGGAAGCCGTGCTTGTAGTTGGTGAACAGCGTCAGGTCCTGGCTCGGACGGTACGAGATGCTGACTTCCGGCGAGAAGTCGTTCCAGTTGTCCTTGCTGACCAGCGGCGTGACGCGGTTGTCCGGCCCCAGCACGGCGTCGGTGTAACCGCCGTCCAGCACCCACGGCAGGCGCTTCTTCTCGTAGGAATAACGGCCGCCGACGGTGATCTCGACCTGTTCGACCGGCTTGTAGCTGGTCTGCAGGAAGGCCGAATAGGCCTGACCGCGCTGCTTGAACATATAGTTGTTGATCTGGAACGGCGTGCGCAGCGGCACGAAGCCGAGGCCGTTCGCGGCGAGGGCCGGCAGGCCGCTCGCTTCAGCCGCGAAGACATAGGTGTGCGAACCCGTCTTGGCGGTCGTGTCGGCGAAATAGAGGCCGGCGGTGAAGTTGATCGGGCTGTCGTAGTCGCTCTGGACGCGGAATTCCTGCGAGAATTCCGTGTCGTCATAGAGGTTCACGCTGGGCAGCGCGATCGCATAGTCGTTCTCGTAATTCTCGGCCTGGGTCAGGGTGACGTCGTAGAGGCCGGTGATCGAGGTGAAGGTGATCTCGTCGGACGGCCGGAAGTTCATTTCCAGGCTGGTCAGGATCTGACGCTGGCGGCCATAAGGCTCACCGTTGCGGAACAGCGGGTTCAGCGTGCCGACGACCGGGCCGCTGGAGCCGCGGATGATGCGGTCGTCAGCGCGGCAATTGTCGACCGCGCCGGACTGCGGGCTGCCGAACGGGCAGTTGATGAACTGCGCGGTCTGGGCCGGGCCGGCATATTTGCTGCGGGCGTAGTTGAACTTGAAGCGCGCGTCGAACGTGTCGCTCGCATCCCACTTCAGCGTGCCGCGCAGCGAGACGTCGCGGTTGCGCGGCAGGCGGTCGCGCTCGGTCGCCAGATAGGCGTCCTGCGGCACTTCATTGTGCAGGTCGCCGCTCATGCGGGAATAGAAGCCGGCGACGCGCACGCCCAGCGTGTCGGTCAGCGGCGAGGAGACATAGCCCTCGGTGCGGATTTCGCGGGCGTTGAACTCATAGCCGGCCGAGATCTTGGCTTCGAGCTGGTCGGTCGGATCGGCGGTGCGGATCGACACGACGCCGCCCGGGCTGTTCTTGCCATAGAACAGGGCCTGCGGGCCCTTGAGCACTTCGACCTGCTGGATGTCGGTCTCGCTCATGCGGCGCACGGTCGCCTTGGCGATCTGGACGCCGTCGATGTTGAACGACACGGCCTGGTCGCCGAACGGGTTGCTGTCCGGGCCGGAAATGCCGCGCAGCGCGATGTTGCCGCCCTGGACGCTGCCGCCCTGCGGCGCGATGATGAGCTGCGGCACGATGCGCGCGATGCCGTCGAGGTTGGTCACCGAGCGGCGGGCCAGTTCGTTGGCGCCAACCGCCGTGACGGTCACGGGAACGGCGATGGAGGTTTCGTCGCGCTTACGCGCCGTGACGATGATGTCTTCGATACCGGACTGGCTGGCGGTCTCGGTCTGGACCGCGCCGGCGTCCTGCGCCCAGGCGCTGTTCGCAAAGCTGACGGAAAGGCCCGCGATCAGGGCAACACGACTAATTTGAGACGGAAAACGCAAAGCTTTCTCCCACTGGACCAATGCGGCGGACTGCACAGCCGCGTACGATAAAACGCAAATATGATATACAGGCGTACCGTATATGCGTGGCCGTATCGGAGGATGGCGTCAGCGCGTCAAGGCAGCGGCCTTACTCAAAGGCCGGCGTGGGACAATCTTTGGTCGAGGTGTTGCCGAAATACACGCCCGCTCTCCGGCGGGCGCATATTTCCGGGCTTTGCGGGCCTTGGAGTTTAGCCGCTTCAAGCGGAATCGGGACCAGCCCGCTCCCCCACCCGGCCACCCAACGGCAATATTCCATGGGTGGCCGGGTGGGGGAGCGGGCTGGCGCCGTCCAAACGCTAGCGGTCGGCGAGCGTCTTGCCGGAGCCATAGGCTTCCGCGCCGCCGGGCATTTCGTCGAGGCGGGGCATGCGGGTGAGCTGGTTGCCGCCGTTGACCTGGAGGTTCAGGCCGGTGACATAGGCCGGGCCGCTCAGCCAGAGCACGGCGTCGGCGAAGTCGGAGGGCAGGCCGACGCGGCCGAGCGGGATCTCGCGCTGATAGACGCGCTCGAACTCGGGATTGGCGAAGGCTTCCTTGGCCATGTCCGAATTGATCGCGCCGGGGAGGATCGAATTGACGCGAATGTTGCGGGGGCCATATTCGATCGCCGCATAGCGCACGATGCAGTCGGCCGCCGACTTGGCCGCGGCATAGGCGATGTGCGGGAAGACCGGGTGGGTCGTCGACATCGACGAGATGAAGATGATCGAGCCGTTCTCGCCGATCGCCTCGGCCATATATTTGATGAAGAAGGTCGCGCCATAGAAATTGACGCGGCTCGCCTTGTCCAGCAACTCCTGGGTCATCTCCGAAACCCCGCCCATGACGGGCTGGCCGGCCGAATTGACCGCGATGTCGACGCGGCCATAGGTGTCGATCGCGGCGCGGGCGAGCGCCTTGATGTCCTCCTCGCTGCCGGCGTCGCACCGCACGGCGAGGCCGCCGATGCTGTCGGCGAGGCGCTTGAGCGGCTCGAACGAGCGCGCGCCCACCACCACCTTGGCGCCGTTGGCGGCCAGCGTCTCCGCCACTTCCCATCCGGTCCCGCCCTGAGCGGATGCGCCGAGCACCACGGCGACCTTGCCCGAAAGATCGAGTTTCAGGCGGGGTTCTTCCTTGTCGCTCACATGCTTCTCCATTCCGGTTCGTTGGACAACGGGTTCAGGGCATCGACCCTTTCACCGGATGTACACAGGAGAAGGACGCGCTGGCCAGTCCCTTCTCATCGGCTCGGCAACCGGACCGCACGGCACGGCTTCCCTTGGCAAACCGCATATCGTATGCTTGCATAACATCGCGCACCAACGGCACCGCAGCGTGCCGGAGGCGCGACCCGACCGGAGAGAAATCACGTGCCGTTTCCCTTGCCCGCCCTGCCTGCTTTCCAGACGGCGGCCCCGCGGCCCGCGCAATCCACCATGCTATCCTGATTGTCGGCGCACCCGCCGGCAGCACATCGGAACCGGAGACATGAGATGCCAGTATTGAAGGACAAGGTCGCAATCGTGCTGGGTGCCGCCGGCAAGGACAATATGGGTCAGGTGATCGCGCGCATGCTGGCGGCGGAAGGCGCCAAGGTGGTGGTGGGCGGCCGCGGCACCGACCGCATGGCGGCGCTGGCCGACGAGATCGGCGGCGCGGCCTATGAGTGCGACATCACGAAAAAGGATCAGGTCGACGGCATCGTCGCCTTCGCCAAGGAACGCCATGGCCGTGTCGACATCGGCGTCAACGCCACCGGCTGGGGCCTGCTGCGGCCGTTCGAGGACACGACCGAGGCCGACCTCGACAAGATCTGCGCCATCCAGTTCAAGGGGCCGTTCTTCTTCTGTCAGGCGCTGGTCAAGGCGATGGAGAATGGTGGCTCGATCATCCAGATTTCGTCGGCGACCGCGACGATCATGCTCAACCACCACGCCGCCTATATGGGCACCAAGGCGGGCATCGACCATGTCGTCCGCACCGTCGCCAACGAATATGGCGTCAAGGGCATCCGCGCCAACAGCATTTCGCCGGGCGTGACGGCGACGCCGATGGCGGGCGACTCGCTCAACTATCCGGCGGTGCTCGAAGCCTTCACCAAGGAATATCCGCTCGGCCGCATCGGCACCGCCGAGGATATCGGCCATGCCTGCGTCTGGCTGGCGCGCGACGAATGCTTCATGACCGGCCAGAACCTCCAGGTGAATGGCGGCCTGACGCTACGCCGCAATCCGACCGACACGGAGCTGTTCTCGGTGATGCCGCCCGAAGCGATCGCGCATCTCACCGCCTGACATTTCGACCATTTCGGCGCCCCCGGAGGGTCGCCCACAGGAGACACAGTCAATGACCAGCCGCACATTCATGCGCTACCCGATCCGTCAGGTGGCCTTCTACGTTCCCGATGCGCGCGAAGCGGCGAAGGCCCATGCCGCCGCCTTCGGGTCCGGCCCCTATTATGTCGCCGACCATATCCCGCTGACGATGGCGCGCTATCGCGGCCAGCCGGGCGTCTTCGACCACACCTCCGCCTATGGCCAATGGGGCGACGTGATGGTCGAGATGGTGCAGGTGCACAGCAAGGAGCCGTCGGTCTTCACCGACCTTTATCCCAATGGCGGGACGGGCTTCCACCATATCGCGCTGATCGTCGACAATCTCGACGCGACGATGAAGGAATTCGAGGCGATGGGCTTCGCGGAAGGCTTCTATGGCGAGGTCGGGCCGGGCAACGGCTTCGCGATGATGGATGCGACGCGCCAGTTCGGCCATTTCGTGGAGCTGTACCAGCCCTCGCCGGCCCTGCTCGGCGTCTATCATCTGGTGAAGAACGCCTCGATGAATTTCGACGGCAAGGATGTCGTCCGCGATTTCGCGCTGGTCTGAGGAGGAAGGTCGATGAAACTGCCCCATGCGAGCGCGATCAACCAGATCGCCTATGTCGTCGCCGACATTGACGAGGCCGTGAAGTGGTGGACCAGCGTGATGGGCGTCGGCCCGTTCCTGGTGCTGCGCGACATTGTCTTCGAGCGGTCCGATTATCTCGGCAAGGACATGCCCGTCACCTATTCCGCCGCCGTGGCCTATTCGGGCGACGTCACGGTCGAGTTGATCGAACCCAAGGGCACCTCGATCTTCAACGACTGGCTGAACGAGGGCCGCAACGGGGTTCAGCATATCTGCGTCTTCACCGATGATTTCGCCGCGACGGCCGCGGAGGTGGTGGCGCGCGGCGGACGGCGGCTTCAGGGCGGCGATGTCGGCGGCGGCTTCATCGGCTATTACGAGATGGGCGGCGCGCAGTCGGTGATCCTTGAGATCGCGCAGCTTGCGCCGGCGGGCAAGGCGATGTTCGAATTCATCCGCAAGTCCTGCGCCGAATGGGACGGCAAGACGCTCTATATCGACGCGGCCGCCCTCGTCGCCGAAGCCACGGCCAACTGATCGCCGTCACTCCAGCATTTCCGGGAGGGGAAATCATGCCCGTGCCGCCAATCGTCGCGTCCTTCTACACCCTCGCCGGCCATCGTCCGTTCGAGCATCCGGGGCCAAGCCCATATGATATGCGCCTGCGGATCGAGGCGGCGGCGGCGGCGGGCTATAGCGGCATCGGCACCGACTGCGTCGACCTTGCCCATGCCGTCGAAACCCATGGCCATGCCGGCATCAAGGCGATGCTGGCGGACAATGGCCTCAGCTTCTTCGAGCTGGAGGGGATTGGCGACTGGTATGCCAGCGGCCCGGCGCGCGAGGCCAGCGACCGCCAGCGGCGGGACATGCTGGTCGCAGCGGAGAAGATCGGCCTCAGCCAGATCAAGCTGACCGGCGCGGTCTTCATGAACAGCGTGCCGGCCGACGTCATGCGCGTGGAGTTCGACCGTTTCTGCCGGGAGGCGGCGGACGCCGGCACGCGGGCGAGCCTGGAGATGGTCTCGATCTCCGACATCTGCGATCTTGAGACCGCCTTGTTCGTGATCGGCGACACCGCCAGCCGCAATGGCGGCCTGTGCGCCGACATCTGGCATTTCGTGCGGGGCGGGGTGCCCTTCTCCGAACTCGCCGCGGTGCCGGCGGGGACGATCGGCTGGGTCGAGCTGGACGATGGCGCGGCAAAGCCGGTCGGCTCGATCATCAGCGAGCAGCTCGACGATCGCCGACTGCCGGGCGAAGGCGCCTTCGACATTGCAGGCTTTCTGAGCGCCGTGCGGGCGGCCGGCTATGATGGCGGCTATGGCGTGGAAATCCTGTCGCGGGAACTGCGCGCCCTGCCGCTGGCCGATGCGGCGCGGCGCTCCTACCAGCAGGCCGCCAAGCAATTCGCCTGAAGCTGTAACCCGCGCGTCAGTGGGCGTGCGGGTTCACCATGACCTTGGCGGCGTGCGAATTGCTGCGCA
Source organism: uncultured Sphingomonadaceae bacterium (assembly GCA_964483275.1). Lineage (GTDB taxonomy): Bacteria > Pseudomonadota > Alphaproteobacteria > Sphingomonadales > Sphingomonadaceae > JBBCJR01. The sequence continues at coordinate 6,989 of CAZACH010000004.1, forward strand.
TCGCCTCGAAGCGTGCGGGCAGCTCGGCAAGGCTGATCGTTTCGCCGACCATGGCGCGCGGCGAAATGCGGTCGCCGTCGAACGCCGTCACCGCCTCCTGAAATTCGGACAGGCCATAGGCGACGCTGAACTGGAGGTTCACTTCCTTGGCCATGGCGATCACCGGCATGAAGGTGTCCGGCTTGATGCAGCCGCCAAGCGACAGGATGGTGCCGCCGACCTTGACCAGCTCGACCCCCTGCTGGATGGCGCCGGGCGCGCCCGCACCCTCGATGACGATATCCGGCGCGCCGCCCAAGGCTTCATGCAGCCGCGCGACAATGTCCTCGCCCGTGGTCAGGAAGGCGTCGGACCCCATGGTGCCGGCCAGCTCCGCATTGCGCTGCGTGCGCGCGATGGTGGCGATCCGGCCTGCGCCCCGCCGCCTGGCCCAGAAGATCGAGGCGGCGCCGATCGCCCCCGCGCCGATCACCGCGACGCGCGTGTCGGCATCCAGCTTCAGCCGTCGAACCCCGCGCAGCGCCGAGGCCAGCGGCTCGACAAGCGCGCCGTCCGCGAAGCTGAGCAACTCCGGCAAGCGCACCGCCTGCCGCTGATCGACCAGCGTGAACTCGCCATAACCGCCCTGCATGGATGTCATCGACGCGCAGTGCAGCGGCGTGTCGGCAAGGCAGGCGGGGCATTCGCCGCAGCCGGAAATCGGCACCGCCGTCACCCGGTCGCCGATCTTCAGCCGGGATTCGCCCGGCCCCAGTTCGACCACCTCGCCGGCATATTCATGGCCCAGCGCCGTGCCGCTGGCGACGTCGAACGGGCTGCCGCTGGTCATGTGCAGGTCAGAGCCGCATATGCCGCAGCGTTCGACCCGGATCAGCGCCTGGTTCAGCCCCGGCCGGGGCATTTCACGGGTTTCGATGACCAGCGGCTGTCCCGCCTCGACGAAAACTGCGCTACGCATTCTGCACCACCTTGAACCTGCTTTGACGCGACCGTACGGTAAGCTACCAGTATTGCCTGAACCTAGCGACAATCGGCGCAACGCGCCAGCGATGGAGAGAAAATGGCCGCGACCCCAAATGTGCCGCTGCGCTACGAAGACGTGAATCCCGCATGGATGACGAGCGCGCTGCGCGACGCATGGCCCGACGTCACGGTAACGGCCGTGAAGCGCGGGCCGATCTTCGGCTACAAGCAGAACAAGTTCCGGGTCGAGGTGGATTATGAGGGGCAGAGCGAGCGCCCCCGCCACTTCATCGTCAAGGGCAATTTCCCCGGCGAGAATGATCCGTCGACCGGATCGGCCTGGGCGATGGCGAACGAGTTGCGCTCGGTGCGGGACATCGCGCCGCTGGTCGCCGCGCCGGCGGCGCCGGAATGGCAGCATATTTCCGTGGGTGAGGACGCCTCGGCCATCGTCATGGAAGACCTGGGGCCGAAGAACGCGATTTTCTTCGACGCTTACCGCACGCTCGACCTCGGCCAGGCGATGGCGTTCATGGACGCCTTCGCGCGCATGCACGCGAGCGTCTGGAACAGCCCGGATTTCGAGGCGGGCGGTGTGATGGGTCCCGGCACCTTCGCCGGCGAGAACCGGCGGCTGGTCAACGACGTCTATTTCCCCACCTTCTTCCAGCCCGACAATTGGCAGAGCTATGTCGAACTGCCGCGCGGCCGCGCCCTGCCGCGCGCTTTCGTCGATCTCGACAAGGCAAAGGCCGCCTGGACCGCGATGTGGGGCGTCATGCGCCAGTCGGCGATGACGGTGATCCATGGCGACGAGCATCTCGGCAACCTGTTCGTCACGGCGGACGGCACGCCCGGCGTCATCGACTGGGTGGCCCGGCCGGAACATTGGCCGATCGGCATTTCCTATTTCATGCTGTGCGCGCTCGACATCGCCGATCGCCGCGCGTGGGAGCGGATGCTGCTGTCGCATTATGTGACGCGGCTGGCGGCGCATGGCGCGACCAACGTGCCGTCGCTGGAGGATGCGTGGTTCCTCTATCGCTGCGCCAGCTTCTATCCGGTCGTCACCTGGCTCAACAACAGCGCGGTCTGGCAGCCGGAGGCGATCAACACCGCCAATGCCGTGCGCGCCGCGACCGCCGCGCTGGACCATGACGCCTTCGGCCTGCTCGGCCTCTGACAATCAGGGAAAATCCTATGCAGAATGATTATGACATCATCGTCGTGGGCGGCGGCGGCGCCGGGATGACGGCGGCGCTGTTCGCCCATGCCGCCGGCGCGTCGGTGATCATCCTCGAAGCGGACGACAAGCTGGGCGGCGCGACCCGCCTGTCCGGCGGCGTCGTCTATGCCGCCGGCACCAGCGTCCAGAAGAAGATGGGCATCGAGGACAGCGCCCAGGGCATGTTCGACTATATCATGACGCTGAATGCGTGGGAGACGCGGCCGGACATCATCCGCCTGTTCTCCGAACGCAGCGCCGCCGCCGTGGAATGGCTGGTCGAGCTTGGCGCGGACTATCAGTGGGTGGTGAAATCGGGCGTCGACACGGTGCCGCGCGGCCACTGCACGGTCGGCGCCGGTGACACGATCGGCGGGCTGCTGAGCGAGGAGGTCGGCGCCAAGGGCATCGAGACCGTGCTCAAGACCCGCGTCGAGCGCCTGCTGGTCGAGGACGGCCGCGTCGTCGGCGTCCACGCCGCCGGCACCGACCTGCGCGCCGCCGCCGTCATCATCACGACCGGCGGCTTCGGCAACAGCCCCGGCATGCGCGCCAAATATTTCCCCTCCGTCGCGCAGCATGGCGACATCGTCTATGCCGTGCACAACGACGCGCCCTTCATCCTGGGCGACGGCATCAAGCTGGGCGAGGCGGTCGGCGCGCAGATCACCGGGCACGACACTGGGCTGGTGCTGCCGTCGGCGGGGCTGGTGCCCTATTCGGTCGAGGCCTTCCTGCCGCCCTGGACGATGCTGGTGAACGACGATGGCCGTCGCTTCATGCCGGAAAACTCGCCCTATGCGGTGTCCGGCTATCTCATCAACGCCCAGCCGAATGCACACGCCTGGGCGATCTTCGATGAAAAGACGATGGTCGAGGGCAGCGCCGACAAGCGTTTCTCGGACCCCTATCACACCGGCGAAGTCTCCCAGACCTGGGACGAGGACCTGATCCGCAAGCACGTCAAATCGGGCAAGATCCACACCGCCGACACGCTGGAGGCGCTGGCCGACCTGATCAACATCGACCGTTTCGCCCTGCTCGAAACCACGCGCCGCTACAATGCCGATGCCCATGCCGGCGTCGACCGAGAGTGGGATAAGCAGGCCCCGAAATATTTCCCGATCGAACAAGGCCCCTTCTTCGCGGTGGAAGTGCGGGCCTCGGTCATCGGCCAGACCAGCGCCGGGCTCGACATCGACGCCGAGACGCGCGTCCGCGACGTGCATGGCCGCCCGATTCCGGGCCTGTTCGCCGCCGGGGAGACGGTCGGCTGCATCCAGGGCCATCGCTATTCGGGCGGCGGCATGGGCGTCGGCAACGCGCTGACCTTCGGCCGCGTCGCCGGCGAGGAAGCGGCGAAGGACGTGCTGGCGGAGCGCCGCGTCAATCATTGATCCAAGGGGAAGGACCGCATTCATGGCCGACACGTCCGCGTGGAGCGCGAAAAACTGGCTCGTCACCGGATCGTCGACCGGCTTCGGCCGCGCCATCGCCGAGGCGGTGCTGGCGCGTGGCGGCCGGGTCGCGGCGACGGCGCGCGATCCCGCCGCCCTCGCGGATCTCGCCAGGGCCCATGACGGCCGCGTGCTGCCGCTGCGGCTGGACGTGTCCGATCCCGCGCAGGTGACCGACGCGATCGCGCAGGTGGAGGCGTGGGGCGGCATCGACGTGTTGGTCAACAATGCCGGCTACGGCTTTCTCGGCGGTGTCGAGGAAAGCACGGAAGCCGAGATCACCGCGCAGATGGACGTCAATTTCTTCGGCGTGGTGCGGATGATCCGCGCGGCGCTGCCCAGCATGCGCGCGCGCGGGCGCGGCGGCTATATCGTCAACATCTCGTCGATCGCCGGCGTCCGCTCCTTCGGCGGCTCGGGCTTCTATTCGGCGAGCAAGTTCGCGCTGGAGGGCCTGTCGGAGGCGCTGCATTCCGAGCTTGAGCCGTTCGGCATCAGGACCCTGATCGTCGAGCCGGGCTATTTCCGCACCGATTTCGCCGGCCGCTCGATCGCCATGACGGCGGGCCATCCCGATTATCCGCATCTCGCCAAGCAGCGCGCCGCCGTGCCGCAGGGCCATGGCCGCCAGCCGGGCGACCCCGTGCGTGGCGCGCAGGCGATCATCACCGCCATGGAAAGCGCCACGCCGCCCCTGCGGCTCGCGCTCGGCGCTGATGCCTATCAGGTCTGCACCGAAGTGATGACCGGCCGGCTGGGGGAGCTGAATATGTGGCGCGATCTTTCGGAAAGCACGCAATTTCCCGAGGGCTGAGGCGGCCAGAACCGACCCCACTCCCACCCCTATCCCACCTTCGTTCCTACCCCACCCTCCGTTCGTCCTGAGCCTGTCGAAGGACGACAGCGCGGATCTCGAAATCCGCTCTGCCGAACGGGTGGCGGGATTAGCGCTGTCGTCCTTCGACAGGCTCAGGACGAACGGAGGGTGGGGTAGGGGGTGTGATATTGTGATACATCCCTGAAAATCACGCGCCCCCGCCAGCGCGTCTCCATGCCGGCTCAACAGCAGCCATCATACTCCACCCATGCGGCGGAGTTGCGGGGATAGCCGCAGCATTCGCACCGCACGGCACCGTCCTCGCCAATGGAAAGCGGTTCCCCGCAGCAGGGGCAGGGCGCGCCCGCCTCCGCCGGGGCGGCCGCCGTCGCGTCTTCGGAAAGCCTGTCGTGGCGGTTGACCTTGCCCATGCCGTCGATTTCCACCTCCGTTCCTGATCCCGCTTCCGCCAGCCGCTTGCCGCGTCGCGCGGAAACGCTATCGTTTCCCCCCGATGGGCCGTCCGGTCCGACGAAAGCTGCCGTGGGAGAAATAGGCGTGGAGAACAAGGATTTCGATGTCATCGTGGTTGGCGGTGGCGGCGCAGGGCTGGCGGCAGCGATCGAGGCCGCGCGCGCCGGCGCCAGCGTCATGGTGCTGGAGGCCGACACCAAGCTCGGCGGCGCCACGGCGATGTCGGGCGGCGTCTTCTATGCTGCCGGCACCAGCGCGCAGCGGGCGCAGGGGATCGAGGGCGACACCGCCGACGCCATGTTCGAATATATCATGGCGCTCAACCAGTGGGCGCTGAAGGCCGACATCATCCGCCACATCTCCGACCAGAGCGGGCCGACGCTGGAATGGCTGGTCGAACTGGGCGCGAACTTCCCCTTCATCGTCCCCTCGGGCGTCGAATCGGTGCCGCGCGGCCATTGCGCGGAGGGTGCGGGCTTCGCGCTCGCCGGCGTGCTGATCAACGCGGCGGGCGCGGCCGGCGTGCAGACGGCGGTCGACACACGGGTCGAACGGCTGCTGGTCGAGGACGGCCGCGTCGTCGGCGTCCACGCCTCGGGCATGGACCTGCGCGCGCCCGCGGTGGTGATCGCCACCGGCGGCTTCGGCAATAATCCCGAACTGCGCGAACGTCTCTTTCCCTCCGCCGCGCAGCATGGCGCCTGGACATGGGCGGTGCATGACGAGGCGCCCTTCATCCAGGGCGACGGCATCCTGCTGGCCGAGCAGGTCGGCGCGGGCGTCGTCGGCATCGACAACGGCCTGCCCCTGCCGACCGCCGGTTTCGGCAAGTTCGTGGAGGCCTTCCTGCCGCCCTGGACGATCGTGGTCAACGAACAGGGCCGCCGCTTCATGAGCGAGACGGCGTCCTTCTCGGTCTGCGGCTATCTGCTCAACGAACAGACCGGCGCGCACGGCTTCGCCATCTTCGACGAACCGACGCTGGTGGAGGCGAGCAATGACGGCCGTTATCTCGACCCGTTCAACACCGGCATGACCACGCCGACCTGGCAGGAAGCCACGATCCGCGCGCAGGTCGAGAATGGCCGGATCAAGACCGGCAAGACGCTCGCCGAGCTGGCCGAAGCCTGCGGCATCGACCCGCTGGCGCTGGAAGCGACGGTGGCGCGCTACAACCGCAATTGCGCCGCCGGCGGCGACCCTGAGTTCCTCAAGAAATCGCCCAAATATTTCAGCGTCGAAACCGCGCCCTTCTATGCGGTCGAGGTGCGCGCCGCGATCATCGGCGGGACCGGCGCCGGCCTCGACATCGACGTCGACGGCCATGTCCTCGACACCCATGGCCGGGTGATCCCCGGCCTGTTCGCGGCGGGCGAGACGCTGGGCGTCGTCCAGGGCAAGCGCGATGCGGGCGGCGGCATGTATGTCGGCTCTGCCGTCATCCTCGGCCGTCAGGCGGGACGCAGCGCGGCGCGGGCCGCCGGTGTGACGGCGCCCGCCGCCAACGCGGCCTGAAGCGAGGGAGGCGGAGACATGATCGAGGTTTTCGGCGGCGATTCGCCCAATGTCATCAAGGTGCTGGTGGCGTGCCAGGAACTGGGATTGGCCTATGAGCGCAAGCCGCTCGACATCATGCGCGGCGAGCAGTTCACGCCCGCCTATCTGGCGATCAATCCCAACAACAAGATCCCGGCGATCCTCGACCATGCGCCCGCCGATGGCGGCGCGCCGCTGCCGCTGTTCGAATCCGGCGCGATCCTGATCTATCTGGCGGAAAAGCAGGGCGCGCTGCTGCCCACCGAAAGCCGGCGGCGCAGCGAGGTGTTCGCCTGGCTGATGTGGCAGATGGCGGGGCAGGGGCCGATGCTCGGCCAGGCCGGCCATTTCCGCAACTATGCGCCGGAGCCGAACCCCTATGGCATCCGGCGCTATTCAGACGAGGCGGCGCGCCTCTATGGCGTGCTCGACCGGCGGCTCGCCGATCGCGAATTCGTCGCCGGCGACTATTCGATCGCCGACATCGCCTGCTGGCCGTGGATCCTGTTCCGCGACCATCATGGCATCAGCCTCGACGATTATCCCAATGTCGCGCGCTGGTTCGCGCAGATCGAGGCGCGGCCGGCCGTGGCGCGCGCGATCCCGGATTTCGAGGCGCCCGCGCCGATCGTCCCCGACGAGGAGACCCGGCGCATCCTGTTCAACATAAAGGACTGACGATGGCCCGCGACTATATCACCGTCGAACAGGCCATTCCGCTGCCCGGCCTGCGCGTCGCCTTCACGCAGGGCGTCCCCGGCCCGTGGGGGCAGGCGGTGCGGGAAATCCTCGACCTCAAGAAGATAGATTATGCGCCGGTCATCCAGATCGGCGGCGCGCCCAATGACGAACTCAGGGCATGGACGGGGCAGAACTCCGCACCCTGCGCCGTGTTCAACGACGAACGGCCGCGCAGCCACTGGTCCGAAATCCTCATGCTCGCCGAACGACTCGCGCCCGAGCCGCGCCTCATCCCCAGTGACGAGCGGCAGCGCATGGAGATGTTCGGCATCCTCCACGAACTCTGCGCGGAGGACGGCTTCGGCTGGAGCGCGCGCCTCCTGATGCTGGAGGCCATCGAAAGGGCCGGGGCGGGCGACGTCGCCACCGTCATGCGCCGGAAATTCTCCAGCAATGCCGCGCTCGACCACGCCGCGCGCCGCGCCGCCACGATCATGGCGGCGCTCGCCGAACGGCTGGAGGGCAGGGATTATTTCGTCGGCGACGCGCTGAGCGCCGCCGACATCTATTGGACGGCCTTTTCCAATCTGGTCGCGCCGATGGCCGAGGCGGACTGCCCGATGCCCGATTATTACCGGGCCTGGGCGGGCGAATGCCTCGCCAGCATCGGCTCGGACGTGCCGGCTATCCTCCTCGACCATCGCGAGCGGATATTGCGGCGGCACCTGTCGCCGCCGATGTGGTTCTGACCTGTTCGGGCGGCACCGGCCGGAGCGGTTAAATCCGCTCCGTTCGTCCTGAGCTTGTCGAAGGACGACAGCTCAGGCATGCCCACCTGTCAGGCGCGGAGCAGACCCGCAAACTGGCACGGTCGTCCTTCGACAAGCTCAGGACGAACGGGCGCTGGGCACGGCAGTGCCGATTTATGGCAGTGCCGATTTGAAGCACGGCGCCCTATCCCGAACAGAAAGCCTCAGGCCGGCGGACGGGTGAAGCGCACCGGCAGCTTGCTGAGCGAGTGGAAGCCGAAGACGGGGTCGTACTTCACCTCCTCCGCCGGCACCGTCAGCTCGACCGTCTCGAACTCCCGCAACCAGGCGGTGACCGCCTGGTTGAGTTCGGCGCGGGCGAGCGAGCTGCCGGCGCAGAAATGCACGCCGACGCCAAAGGTCGAATGCGCGCTCTTGTTGGGGCGGTCGAGGTCGAAGGTCAGCGGGTCGGCGAACACCGCCTCGTCGAGGCTGCCCGCCGCCCACATCACGAAGATGCAGGAACCCTTGGGCACATGGACCCCGGCCAGCTCGACATCCTCCAGCGCGGTGCGCGGCGTGGTGACGGCGGGCGCGTCGCGGCGCAGCACCTCCTCGACAAAGGCCGAGACCTTGCCGGGATCGGCCTTGAGCTGCGCCCACAGCGCCGGGTCGCGCGCCAGGGTGAACATGCCCGAGGACAGCGCGTTGCGCGTCGTCTCGTTGCCGGCGATCACCGTGGTGTGGACCATCGACAGCGCCTCGTCCATCGTCGTCGGGCGCCCGTCCTGATAGGTGGCGTTGGCGATGGCGCTCATCAGGTTGTTGGCCGGGCAGCCCTGATAGTCGACCAGCTTGCCCTTGAGCTTCAAATAGCCCTCGACGACGGTTGCCATCGCCGTCTTGGCGCGGTCGAGCGGGTGGACCGGATCGACGAGATGGGTGAACTCGTCCGAATAGAAGCGGTAGAATTCCGCCTCGTCATAGGGGATGCCGAGGATCAGGCAGATGACCTGGAGCGTCAGCGGCACCGAGAAGGCCTCGACGAAATTGACCTCCTCGTCCGACGGGATCGCGTCCAGCAGCCGGCCGATGATCGCCTCGATCTCCGGCCGCCATTGCTTGATGCGTCCCGGGCCGAGCGCGTCGGTCAGCACCTTGCGGTACATCATCGATTCGGGCGGATCGGTCGTCTGGAGGGTGTAGACCACCTTGTGGCCGGTCTGGTCGAAGATCTTCTGGAGTTCCGGCTCGAAATCGCCCCACCGCCAGACGGTCGGCAGCGGCGCGTTGGAAAACAGGTCGGTGCGCTTGGCGATGAAGTCGATTTCCTGACGGCGCGTCACGATAAACACCGGATGCGGCACGTCCGGCATGTTCAGGCGATGGACCGGCGCCTGCTCGCGCAGCATCGCCCAGCTCGCATGCGGGCAGGACATCACTTCGGGATCGAAGGGACTATAGGTCTCCAGATCCAGGGTCGCGTCTTCGGTCACGTTGGGATGCTCCTCGTCCCGGCGAAGGGCCTTCGGCCCGCTCTTTTACGTCCTAGTATGTGGCAATATCATATGGGTGGCCGGGCGCAAACAGACAAGACGCCGAAAGAGGTTGCCGGATCGACGCGGACATGATCCTGTGGCCGCTGCTTCGAGCATCAGGAGAGGATCGAAATGCCCGTCCAGCACCATGTCGCCCGCGTCGCTTCGTCCGGTAGGACGGAGGCGTTCTGATGCCGGCATATCTTGTCGTCGAGGTCGTTTATCGCGATCGCGGATGGATCGAGGCGTATCGGCAGAACGTGCCGCAGATGATCGCGGCGCGGGGCGGCCGCTATCTGGCGCGCGCCGCCGATCCCGCGCTGCTGGAGGGGGACGGCCCCACGCCCAACACGCTTGCGGTGATCGAATTCCCGACGGCCGATGCCGCCCGCGACCTGCTGGCCGCGCCGGAATATCAGCCCTATCTGGAGGCCCGACAGGCCGGCGCGGCGACCCGGATCTTTCTGATCGAGGGGTGAATCCGCAGCGTCAGCCGCGGATGGGCTCCAGCGCCACCACCGGAATCTCGCGCTCGGCGCGGGCCTGATATTTGGCATAGACGTGATGGCGGTCGGTGATCTTCTTCCACGCCGCCGCCCGCTCGTCGCCTTCGAGCACGCGCGCGCGCGCCTTGACCGGCGGCGCGCCGACCCGGATCTCGCATTCCGGGTTCGCCATCAGGTTGAGGAACCAGACCGGGTGGTCGACATTGCCGCCCTTCGAGCCGATGATCAGGTAATTGTCGCCATTGTCGACATAGAGCAGCGGCACGTTGCGCGGCTCGCCGCTCTTGCGGCCGATGGTGGTCAGCAGCAGCGTGGTGACGGGACCGTCGAGGCCGACCGGCCGGGCATCCCACAGGTGCGCGGCGGCGGGATCGGTCAGGTAAAGCTTGATATGCTCGCTGATGATCTTGTTGATGTCCTTGGGAATGTCGTTGAACGTCGGCACAGACATGTTGCTCTCTCCGGAAGATCGCCAATCGCCGGCGACCATAGGGCTTCGGCTCCGGCAGCGCTAGAGTCTGTCCGGTTCAGGCGGCGCCGGCCCGCACCCTTGCGCCGGCCGATTTTGATCGTGGACGGCGGCTTTGCCGCCCGATAGCGTCGGCATATCATCCAGCGAAGGAGCATTTATGAGCGAAGACATCACCCGGCAGATCGTCCGCCGGCACCTCGATGCGTGGCGTAACGGCGATGTCGACGGATTGATGGCCGACTATGCCGACGACGCCGTGCTGCTGACCCGCGACGCGGGCGTCGTCGCCGGCAAGGACGCGCTGCGGGCGATGTTCGGGCAGGTGTTCTCGACGCTGTTCAAGCCCGGCGACACTAGGCTGGACGTGACGGCCGAGCTGATCTCGGGCGAGCTGGCGTTGATCCACTGGGATGCCAGCACCTCCGCCTTCCGCACCACCGGCGCCTTCGACACCTTCACGGTGCGCGATGGCAAGATCGTCTCCCAATGCGCCGGGCTGACGCTTCAGCCGGTGGAGTGAGATTGCCCGCCGGCCGGGGATAGGACGCAATCGTCGGAAAAGGCGCCGCGCCCCTCAGCGAGGCGGCGCGATGCCCTGCTGCAACACCTGCATGGCGTTGCCGAAGGTGCGGCGCAGGTCCTTGGCCGTGCTTTTGGGCGTCAGCAGCCATGTCCGCACCGAAAGGTCGCGCAGCGTCTCGTAATAATCCGATATCTCCTTGGGGGAGATGTCGGCGCGCATCCCGCCGGCCGCCTGCACCGCCGCGATTCGCTGCATCCGCGCCTCGGTGTTGCGCTGCATCGTCTCCGAGACATATTTGGTCGTGCCGCCGGTGAAGAAGCTGGTGTTTTCCGCCGCCAGCGTCAGCAGCCAGCGATGTTTGGCGATCTCGTTCAGCCGCCGCTCCCAGTTCGGCGTGCCGACGTCGCGGGTATCGTGATGGAAAGGCACCGCCTCCTCCAGCCATGCCGGCATATGCGCGCCGATCGCCACGTCGATCAGCGCCAGGATGATGCTTTCCTTCGACGTGACATAGTTGAACAGCGTCTTGCGCGCGATGTTGGCGCCATCGGCGATATCGGCCATCGAGGTTTCCTGATAGCCGCGCTCGCGAAAGAGGCGCTCGGCGACCGTCAGGATCGTCGAGCGGACATCCGCCTTCTTGCGTTCGCGCAGCCCCAGACGCGGGGTGGTTGCCGCCGCCTTGGTCTTCGCGTTTGCCATCCTATCCCCCAAAGCCAATGTCCCCCACGCGGCCATGCAGGCATATCGCGCCAAACGGTCGTTTCAAGGGACTATCCACACATAAGCGGCCGACCGCCACCAGTCTTTGCCGCAATCGCCGCCGGCGATCGGCGCCGCTCCGCCTCCTAGATAAACGGATACCAGGTGTAAATATAATCCGAGGGAAGACTGTTATGCCTTTCGTGCTGCCTCGGCCCGCTCGATCGCCGCGTTGAGGCCGCCGGTGCCATGCTGCATGTAGAGCAGGCCGAGTTGCAGCGCGTCCAGACCCACGGCGGGATCCGCCTCGAACAGATGCAGGGCGCGGCCGCATGTGACCTCGAAGCGCACCGCGTTCATGACCTCGAAATAGCGCAGCCGCGCCTCGGAAAGGCGCGGGCCGCCAAGCTCGTGATAGAGCGCCACGACATCGGCGGGCGGGAAGGACGCGGCGAGGCCGGCCGTCAGCCAGGCCATCTCGTCGGCGGGATCGCCGATGCCGGCCGCCTCCCAGTCGAGGATGCAGGATATCTTGTCGTCATCGGTGATGAGCAGATTGTGCAGCCCATAATCGCCATGCACCAGCGACGGCGCGGCATCGTCGTGCGGGACGTTCGCCTCCAGCCAGTCGAGGGCGCGCACCAGGATCGGGGAGGGCGGCAGGCCGAAATCCGCCGAGCGCGCGCGCCAGAAGGCGATCTGCGCGGCGACGCATTCGGTCAGCGTCTTGTGGCGCGCCCAGCCGCTCAGATGGCTGGCGGCGACGTCCGCGTCGTCGGCGTCGACCGGCAGGGTGTGGATCGCCACCAGCTTGCCGATCAACTCGCGCAGCAGGGCGGGCGAGATGGTTTCCCGCACGTCGACGCGGCTGCCGAAATTCCGCCCCTGCGCCTTGTCGGAAATCAGGAAGCGCGCGCCGAGCCGGCTGGCATCCTCCTCCAGCCACAGCGGTTCCGGCACCGGCAGGCCGCCGCGACGGACATAGCGCAGCACATGATATTCGTTGCGGATGTCCGTTCCTTCGAGGAGCAGCAGGTTGCGGGGCTGCTCGCCGCGCAGGACATAGGATTTGCGCGTCCCGCCATATTCGGCGTCGAACAGCACGGTGAGCTTGGAAAAGCCGCCGACGAGCTGCCGCAGATGCGTGATCGTGACATCGCGTTCCAGGAAATGGCGCGCCAGATAGCCGCGCAGCGCCGCCGCGTCGACCGTCACGCCCGATTCCGGCGGGGCGGCGGCGCGCGGCGGATTGCCCCGCCGCTTGTGGAGCAGGTTTTCCCAGTCGACGATACGGTCGAGCAATGGCCGGGCGGACGCCGGCTCGACGCCGCCCCGCGTGAGGTCGCGCACCGCCTGCTCCAGTTGCAGGGCCGCCCCGTTCATGCTCCACGGCGCCGCCGGCGCGGCGGGGGTCTTGCCCGTCAGCGCGGATGCCGCTTCCACTATCCCCTCGGCCTCGCGGCGCACTTCGGCGAAGAACGCCTCGTCCTGCCGCAGCTCCAGCTCATCGAGCGCGAGGGCGATGCCCGCCGCGACCCGCTGGTCCTCGTCCGGCCTGCCAGCCTCGGCCAGCGGTGCGATCGCGGCGCGGATACCGGCGAGAAGCCTCTTTTCGGTGGGGTACATCCGGTCCTCTCATGCGATGATGCGGCAAAGGTTGTTTTACACTGGGTAGATGTTTTTACGCGGCGCTGTCAAACCCGGCCTGGGCGGAAAGGCGGATTATTGACTCCGTCCGGCGGACCCGTCACCAAAAACGAAATCATCCAGCAAGACAGGACGGAATGAGCGGCGAACCGAACCCTTCAGGCAGCGCGGAGATTGATCGCGCCCATCTCGCGCAGCAGCGCTATCGTGTCCCGCGAGGCGGCCGGCAGATCCTGCTGGTCCGCCACGGCTCCAGCGTCGGGCCGACGCTGGAAACCATCAACCTTGGCGAACTCACCATCTCGGATCCGCCGCTGAGCGAGGCGGGGCATGCGCAGGCCGCGGCGCTCGCCCGCCACTTGCAAGGCGAACGGCTCGCCCGGCTGTTCGTCACGCCCTTGCAGCGCACGCACCAGACCGCCGCGCCGCTGATCGCCGCCACCGGCCTCGTGCCGACGGTGATCGACGATCTGCGCGAGGCCCATCTCGGCGATTGGGAGCACAGCTTCTATATCCACGCCGAAGCGGGTCATCCGCTGCTGAAGCGCATGTTCGTCGAGGAAAGCTGGGAAGTGCTGCCCAATGCCGAGCCAATGGAGCATTTCGCCGCGCGCGTCCGCAACGGCATCGTCGCGATCGCCAATCTGATGGAGCCGAACGAGACGGCGGTGGCCTTCGCCCATGCCGGCACCATCGCCGAAATCTGTCGCCAGGCGACCGGCAGCCGGGCCTTCGCCTTCATGGCGCCCGAGAACACCTCCGTCTCGCGGCTGGTGATCAATGCCGACGGCGTCTGGAAGCTGCGCAGCTTCAACGACGTCTCGCACCTCGGCTACGACTGACCGCCTTTCCGCGCGCTTGACTTATTTCAACAGTCGTTGAATAATAGCGACATTCCAACCGCTTTGCGGGATGTCCGCGATGTCCGCTACCAATGCCGCACTTCAGCCTCGTCGACGCGGCCGCCCCCGCGCCGCCATCGGCGTTGCGGGTGAGACGCGGTCCGACCTGCTGCTGCGCGCGGCGGTCGCGCAATTCGCGCAACATGGCTTCGACGGGGCGGGGCTGCGCCAGATCGCGGCGGAGGCCAATGTCGACCCCGCGCTGGTCGTGCATCATTTCGGATCGAAGCTCCAGCTCTGGCAGGCGGCGATCGACCATCTGTCGGCGCAGCTCGTCACCGCGCTCGGCGGCTTTTCCGAGCCGGCGCGCAGCGACGAGCGGCTGGACCATGTCATCGCCCAGCTGGTCGACATGCTGTGCGATCGGCCGGACCTCGCCGCCTTCATCCTGCGCGAGGTCGTGCAGCAGAATGATCGCTCGGAATACAGCTATGACCGGCTGGTCCAGCCGATCTACGCGCTCGTCCACCCCCATATCCTCGCCTTTCTCGCGCCGGGGTCGCACGACGCCGACGCCGATTTCCTGTTCTTCGCGCTCGCCGGGGCGATCGTGTCGAGCATCGCCGCGCGGCCGTTCCTGGGTAGGCTGTCGGCGGCGGCGCGGGACGACGGCCAATTCCGCGCCACCCTCAAGCAGACCATGTCCGCCCAACTTTCCGCCCGCGCCGGGCGATTCACAGGACCCTCATCATGACCGACCAGACCGACACCCTCGAAAAGCCCATCAGCTTCGCCGATCCCGCGGTTCAGCGCTGTCCCTTCGCCAGCTATGACCGCCTGCGCGACGAGCAGCCGGTCTACAAGGATCCGTTGACCGGCAATTATGTCGTCACCCGCTATGACGACGTCCGCAAGGCGCTGCTCAACTTCAAGGCGCTGAGCAACCGCACCGGCATCGTCTCGACCCGCGCCGACGCCGGGGCCAATCGCATCTATGAGGAAAAGGGTTGGCTGCCGATCGACACGCTGGTGTCGAACGATCCGCCCGAGCACCGCATCTATCGCACGCTGGTCGACAAGGTGTTCACCTCGCCCCGCGTCGCCGCGCTCGAGCCGCGCATCGAGGAGATCATCAACGAGCTGATCGACAGCTTCATCGACGAACCCGAGATCGACTTCCTCCAGGCCTTCGCCATCAAGCTGCCGATGTTCGTGATCGCCGAACAGCTCGGCGTGCCGCGCACCGACATGGACAGGTTCAAATTCTGGTCCGACGTGTCGGTCGAAGCCTCTAGCCCGGTGCTGACGCCCGAGCGGGAAATCGAGATCGCCGAGATCACCACCGAGATGCAGCGTTACCTTGCCCGCGAGATCGAGCGGGTGCGCGCCACCCCCAACGAAACGCTGATCAGCCATCTCGCCAATACCGAGACGCATGGCCGCACGCTGGACACGCGCGAACTGCTCAGCATCATTCACCAGATGCTGGTCGCGGGCAACGAGACCACCACCACCACGCTCGCCTCGGGCATGAAGCTGTTCATCGAGCAGCCGGCGCTGGCCGAAGCCATTCACGACCAGCCGGAGCGCGCCAAGGCGTTCGCCGAGGAGACGCTGCGGGCGATGGCGCCGATCCAGACGCTGTTCCGCCGCGCCATCGAGGATGTCGAGATTGCCGGCGTGACGATCCCGGTGGGGTCGCTCGTCGAGGTCCGCTATGGCGCGGCCAATCGCGATCCGGCCCAATATAGCGCGCCCGACGTGATCGACCTCGATCGCGCCAATGCCGCCAGCCACCTCGCCTTCAGCGCCGGTCCGCACCTGTGCATCGGCAACCAGCTGGCGCGGGGTGAGCTGCGCCTCGCCTTCCAGGCGCTGACCCGCCGGCTCACCAACTTCCGGGCGACGCGCGGCGAAGACAGCTATGCATGGGTGGCGAGCTATATCGCCTATGGTCCCAGCAAGCTCTGGATGGCGTTCGACAAGCGCTGATCGACCGCCACGGCATCGGTGAAGGGGCGTCCGCGCCGTGCGGGCGCCCCTTTGCCGTCGCCGACCTCGGATTTTTTTTGCCCACCGGCGTTGCCAACCGGCGCGCTTGCGGCGATCAACGACGAATAATCCGCCGGTTGGAGCATGAGGAAAGCGATGACGTTCTGGCTTCACATCCACAACACCCCGCCCGAGCAGATGGTCGAACTGGCCCTGCTTGCCGAGTCGCTGGGGTTCGAGGGTGTGCTGGGCGACGATCACTGGTTCATGCCGGCCGGCTCCGACAGCCACGATCCCAATGAGCGCGCGCCGCTGCCGTGGGATTATGTGTTCCCCGACCTTTTCGTCACCGGCGCCACCATTCTGGCAAGCACGAAGCGGCTGCGTTTCGGGTCGTGCATCATGGTGCTGGCGAACCGCACCAATCCCTTCCTCGTCGCCAAGGCCGCCGCGACGCTGGCGCGCGTCAGCGGCGACCGCTTCCTGCTCGGCGTCGGTGCCGGCTGGATGAAGGAGGAATATGACCTCGCCGGCGTCGATTTCTCGACGCGCGTGCCGCGCATGGTCGAGATGATCGAGATATTGCGCAAATTATGGGGGCCCGGCCCGGTGGCGCATGACGGCCGCTTCTTCCAGTTCCCGCCGACCTATGCCCAGCCGGCGCCGGCCAACCCGATCCCCGTCTATATCGGCTCGATCGCGCCGCCCGCCCTGCGCCGCACCGGGCGGATCGGCGACGGCTGGATGGGCATGACCGCGAGCCTCGACGAGTTGCCGGACCAGATCGCGCTCATCAACGAAGGCCGCCGCGAGGCCGGGCGCGAGAACGAGCCGTTCGAGTTCATGATCGGCCTGCGCCCCCATGCCGACGGCTCGCTGCCGACGGCCGAGGATTATCGCCGCGCCGCCGCGCTTGGCATCACCAAGCATCATTTCGGCCCGATCGAGCACATGATCGGCAAGCCCTATCCCAGCTTCGAGGAGAAGAAGCGGGTGATCGAGGAATTTGCGGAACGCGTGATCGCAAAATATTAGAAGCGGCAGTCGACCGGCGGCGTTCCGGTCCGGGTCGTCCCTGAAAAGCGCGCACCAGCGACGGGCGCAACAAGGAGTTTCGCATGTACGTTCCCCCTTCGATGCTGCTTCGTTCGCTGCTTGAGGAACTGGCCGCGCATTTCGCCGACGACAAGAGCGAGGCGTCGGTGGGCCAGAGCGCGACGGCGGCGATCCGGCTGCTGGAAGTGCGCGAACGTGGCGGCGCGAAACTCATGGACGACCGTGTCGACGCGGTCGCGGCGCTGCTGCCGAAGCTGGAGGGGCATCCCGCGCTGGCCGGCGCCGCTGCCTTGCAGGACGTCCGCGCGAAGCTCGCCGAGGCGCAGCGGGTCCGGGATTCGGCCAGCTTCATCGCGCTTGCCGAGTCCCTGGAGGCCGCCGTCGCCGACACCGCGCGCGCCGACGTGCCTGCCGAGGCGCGGCTGTCGCTGGCCCGTCTGCTCGCCGAGTGGGAGGTCGTCGACCGCCGCCGCCTGACCGATGCCCAGACCGGCGGCGGCGCCGGAGAGGATGTGCGCGTCACGGCGGAAAAGTTCGAGGCTTATCTGCGCGACCGCTTCAACGAACCCGACCTCAGCGTCACCGACTTCCGCCCCCTGTCGGGTGGCTTCGGCAAGCAGACCATCCTGGTCTCGGTGAGCGGCCGCGCCATCGACGGCCCGCTGGTGATCCGCCGCGATCCGTCCGTGCCCACCGTCGACAATGACAGCCACCGCGTGCGCAATGAATATCCGATCATGCGCGCCGCCTTCGAGCGCGGTTTCCCCGCGCCGGAAGCGCTCTGGCTGGACACCGAGCATCGGCTGCTGCCGGGGCCGGACTTCCTCGTCATGCGGATGTCGCCGGGCAAGACCGGCGGCAACGTCTTCCGGTCCAGCGAGGCGCTGTCGCCCGAGCTGATCGACGTGCTCGCATCCGGCGCCGCCCATCTGCACAGCCTGCCGCCGCTGGTCGAGCTTGGCGACCTCACCGACTCGATCCGCGCCGACCGCTGGGACCTGCCGGTCGGCGAAGTCACCCGGCGCTATATCGAGGGCTGGTTCGACCTCTATCGCGCCAATGCCCACAATCCGTCACCGACGCTGATGGCGCTCTATGGCTGGACGCTCGACAATATCCCCGACGCGCCCGGCCGCCCGGTGCTGGTGCATGGCGATATCGGCTTCCACAATATGCTGATCGACAATGGCCGCCTGACCGCCCTCGTCGACTGGGAGTTCGCGCATATCGGCGATGCGGCGGAGGATATGGGCTCGATCCGCAACGTGCTGGGCGAGGACGGGTGGGACGATGTCATGGCCCGCTATCGCGCCGCCGGCGGCCCGGAGATCGACCCGGTGCGCCTGCACTTCTTCCGGGTCTGGCAGCATGTCCGCAACGCCTCGGCCTCGAACCTGTCGATGGGCAAGTTCCAGACAGGCGAAATCCCCGACCTCAAGCTCGCCTATACCGGCCATTATCACTTCCCGCTGTTCATCAAGGCGGCGTGGGACCTGATCGAGGCCGGTCCCGAAGGCGCCGAGCCGACCGTCGATTACTGACGGCGGCGC
>CAZACH010000005.1:0-24774 GCA_964483275.1 uncultured Sphingomonadaceae bacterium
AGACGGCGGCTGATCTCGGTCTTGCCGCAGCCGGTCGGCCCGATCATCAGGATGTTCTTGGGCGTGACCTCGTCGCGGAGCGCAGGGTCGAGCTTCTGCCGGCGCCAGCGGTTGCGCAGCGCCACGGCGACAGCCTTCTTCGCCTCATGCTGGCCGATGATGTAGCGGTCCAGCTCGGCAACGACGGCGCGCGGTGTCAGATGGTCGGTATCGGTCATGCTTCTTTCGCTTTTCTTGTCTGCGCGGGAGGTCAGCGGGCGCTGTCCAGCGTTTCGACGACGACATTCTCGTTGGTGAAGACGCACACGTCGGCGGCGATCTTCATGGCCTTGCGGGCCAGCACCTCGGCATCCTCCTCATAATCCATGAGGGCGCGGGCGGCCGACAGCGCGTAGTTACCGCCCGAGCCGATCGCCGCGATGCCGTCGGTCGGCTCCAGCACGTCGCCATTGCCGGTGAGGATCAGGGTGACGTCCTTGTCCGCCACCGCCATCAGCGCCTCGAGGTTGCGCAGATATTTGTCGGTCCGCCAGTCCTTGGCCAGTTCCACGGCGGCGCGCAGCAACTGGCCCTGATGCTTCTCCAGCTTGGCCTCCAGCCGCTCGAACAGGGTGAAGGCGTCGGCCGTGGCGCCGGCGAATCCGCCGATCACCGAACCGTCGCCGATGCGGCGGACCTTGCGGGCATTGGCCTTCATCACCGTGTTGCCCATCGAGACCTGGCCGTCGCCCGCGACGACGACCTTGCCGTTCTTGCGCACCGAAAGAATCGTGGTGCCATGCCATTTGATTGCGTCGCTCAATGCCTGAAGCTTCCCCGGCTGGTGTTTAGCGGCCCCTGATATGGGGTTCACCGCCCGCCATGCAATCAGGCCCTGCCGGCGAACATGAATCCGACCGCGCCCACCATGCACAGCGCCGCGCCGGCATAGCGCCAGCCCAGCGGCTCGCGCAGCACCAGCGCGGCGAAGCCGGCGAACACGACGAGGGTGATGACCTCCTGCAATATCTTGAGCTGGGAGGCCGAGAATCCCGACAGATAGCCCATCCGGTTGGCCGGCACGGCGAGGCAATATTCGACCAGCGCGATGCCCCAGGCGATCAGCACCACCTTCCACAAGGGCACGCTGGTGAAGCGCAGATGGCCGTACCAGGCGATGGTCATGAAGATGTTGGAGGCGATGAGGAGAGCGATTGTCGGCACGGGCGACGGCTTTCGGTTGCTTGTGTTGCTGCCGGCGCTATAGCGACGGGCCATGCGCACCGCGAGCATCCGTAGGGACACGAACGAGACCCGTATCGCTGTCGAGATCAACCTCGACGGCACCGGCGTCTATGACATTTCCACCGGCATCGGTTTCCTCGACCATATGCTGGAGCAGCTGTCACGCCATTCGCTGATCGACATCAGGCTCAAGGCCGATGGCGACCTGCATATCGACCAGCACCACACCACCGAGGACAGCGGCATCGCCATCGGCGAGGCGGTGGCCAAGGCGCTGGGCGACCGGCGCGGCATCACCCGCTATGGCCACGCCTATGCGCCGATGGACGAGACGCTGACCCGCGTCGCCATCGACATTTCGGGCCGCCCCTATCTGGTCTGGAAGCTGGAGTTCAGCCAGGCGAAGCTCGGCGATTTCGATACCGAGCTGTTCCGCGAATGGTTCCATGCCTTCGCCGGATCGGCCGGCATCACCCTGCACGTCGAGACGCTGTACGGCCGCAACAACCACCACATGATCGAGAGCACCTACAAGGCGCTGGCTCGCGCGCTGCGCATGGCGGTGACGATCGACCCGCGCAAGGCGGACAGCGTGCCGTCGACCAAGGGCACGCTGGGCGGCATCAGCGCCGACGGAACGGCAGATGCCAGCGGCGACTGACCGGGTCGCGCTGGTCGATTATGGCGCTGGAAATCTGAGGTCCGTCGAAAACGCGCTGCGGGTGGCGGGCGCGCAAAATGTCGCCGTCACCGCCGACCCCGAAGCCGTCCGCAGCGCCGACCGCATCATCCTGCCCGGCGTCGGCGCCTTCGCCCAGTGCATCGGTGCGCTCACCGCCCTGCCCGGCATGGTCGAGGCGCTCGACGAGGCGGTCAACCGCAGGGGCCGTCCCTTCCTCGGCATCTGCGTCGGCATGCAGCTTCTCGCCACCACCGGCCACGAGCATGGCGACCATGCCGGCCTCGGCTGGATTCCGGGCAATGTCGTGCGGATCACGCCCGACGACCCCCGCCTCAAGGTGCCGCACATGGGCTGGAACCGGGTCACCCCCGCGCCCGGCGCGCCGCTGCTGGTGCCGGGCGAGGCCTATTTCGTCCACAGCTATCTCTTCGATCCCGCCGACCCCGGCCATCGCCTCGCCGGGACCGATCATGGCGGCGCGATCGCGGCGGCGGTCGGCCGCGACAACATCATCGGCGTGCAGTTCCACCCGGAAAAGAGCCAGTCCTACGGCCTTTCCCTGCTCGCCCGCTTTCTCGACTGGAGGCCGTAAGTGGCGCTGACCATCTATCCCGCGATCGACCTCAAGGGCGGCCAGGTCGTGCGCCTGTCCGAAGGCGATATGGAGCGCGCCACCGTTTATGCCGACGATCCCGCCTCGCAGGCCCGATTGTTCGCCGAACAGGGCGCCAAGTGGCTGCACACCGTCGATCTCGACGGCGCCTTTGCGGGCAAGGCGGTCAATGGCGAAGCGGTCGAAGCGATCATCGAGGCCTTTCCCGGCAAGGTCCAGCTCGGCGGCGGCATCCGCGACCGCGCGGGCATCGACCGCTGGCTGTCGCTCGGCGTCGAGCGGGTGGTGATCGGCACCGCCGCGCTGGAGAATCCCGATCTGGTGCGGGAGGCTGCGCGCGACTGCCCCGGCCGCATCGTCGTGGCGGTGGACGCGCGCGACGGCATGGTTGCGACGCGCGGCTGGGCCGATGTCTCCGACGTCAGCGTCGCCGATCTCGCCCGCCGGTTCGAGGATGCCGGCGTCGCCGCCCTGCTCTTCCCCGCTGTCGGCCGCGACGGCCTGCTCAAGGGCTGCAACGTCAACGCCACCGTCGCCCTCGCCCGCGAAATCGCGCTGCCGGTGATTGCCAGCGGCGGCGTCGCCGACCTTGGCGACATCCTCAAGCTCGCCCGCCACAGCGCCGAGGGCATTGAGGGCGTCATCACCGGCCGCGCGCTCTATGAAGGCCGCTTCACGCTGGCGGAGGCGATCGAGGTCGTCGAATGAGCGTCGCCGTCCGCATCATCCCCTGTCTCGACGTTGCCGGCGGCCGGGTGGTCAAGGGCGTCAATTTCGTCGACCTGAAGGACGCGGGGGACCCGGTCGAGCAGGCCCGCCTCTATGACGCGCAGGGCGCCGACGAACTGTGCTTCCTCGACATCACCGCCAGCCACGAGCAGCGCGGCACCATCCTCGATGTCGTCCGCCGCACCGCCGAGGTCGTGTTCATGCCGCTGACCGTCGGCGGCGGCGTGCGTTCGGTGGAGGATGTCCGTGCGCTCCTGCTGGCCGGGGCCGACAAGGTCGCGGTCAATTCCGCCGCCGTCGCCCGGCCCGAACTGATCGGCGACCTTGCCATGGCCTTCGGCGACCAGTGCATCGTGGGGTCGGTCGACGCCCGCGCCACCGCGTCCGGCCGCTGGGAAATCTTCACCCATGGCGGCCGCAAGGCGACCGGCATCGACGCCGTCGCCCACGCCGTCCGCCTCGCCGAGCTGGGCGCGGGCGAACTGCTCGTCACCTCGATGGACCGCGACGGCACCCGCGACGGCTATGACCTCGCCCTCACCCGCGCCATCGCCGACCGCGTCGGCGTTCCCGTCATCGCCAGCGGCGGCGTCGGCGCGCTCGATCACCTCGTCGCCGGCGTGCGCGAGGGCCATGCCAGCGCGGTGCTCGCCGCCTCGATCTTCCATTTCGGCCAGCACAGCCTGGGCGAGGCCCGCGCAGCGCTCGGCGCGGCGGGATTGCCGGTGCGGCAGATCACGGACTGACGCGCCGCTTGCACGACTTGCCTCTTGGAAACCGGGTGGCGATCCCTATTCTGACTATATGACCCCGCTCGATATCGACCTGCTTGTCCGGGCCTATTCAATCGGCGTCTTTCCAATGGCCGATTCGCAGGATGCGCCGGACGTCTTCTGGGTGGAGCCGAAACGCCGGGGCATCCTGCCGCTCGGCCAGTTCCATCTGCCCCGCTCGCTCGCCAAGGTGCTGCGTTCCGAACGCTTCGAGCTGACCACCGACCGCGCCTTCGCCGAGGTGATGCACGCCTGCGCCGAGGCGACGCCCGAGCGGCCGAGCACATGGATCAACGGCCTGATCCTCGATGCCTATCAGGCGCTGTTCGATCGCGGTCAGGCGCATTCGGTCGAATGCTGGCGGGAGGGACGGCTCGTCGGCGGGCTTTACGGCGTCCATCTCGGCGGCGCCTTTTTCGGCGAGAGCATGTTCACCCGCGAACGCGATGCCTCGAAAGTCGCGCTCGCCCATCTCGTCGCGCGGCTGCGGGTCGGCGGCTTCACCCTGCTCGACACGCAATTCCTGACCGATCACCTCGCCCGCTTCGGCACCATCGAGGTGGGCCGGGAGGATTATAAATTGCTGCTGTCCAACTCGATCCGGGGCGTCGGCGCCTGGGGCGCGCTCGACGGCGCGGCGTTCGGCGCGGCCGCCGGCGCCGGCGCGGCAGCCGATGCGCGCGCGCCCGAAGCCTTGCCGGCCACCACCGTTTCCGGGCCGGTTTCCGGGAAGCGCATCGCGCAGCTTTTGACCCAGACATCATAGACCGGGTGCTGGACGGCGTTCAAAGACGGCGATTCCTTGAACACCCAGCCGGAAAAAACACGCGCCACCGCGCCCTTGCGATCCGCGACGCCAAGCTGCACGAAAGCGCCGGTCATCGGCTGCTTCCAGTCCGGCGTCGCCTCGCAGGCGGCGACGCGCACCGTCGCCTGCCCCCAGCGCACCGCCTCACCCGGCTTGACCGTGAAGTCGCGCGTCAGCCCGTTCTGCTTGTTGAGAATCGCGATCGTCGCGATCCGCTCCTTCATCGGCGTCGGTTCGTCACCCGGATCGGGAAGTTCCGGCGCTTTCGCGGCGGGCGCGGAGTCGCGCTCCTGCGCCATCACCGCCGCCGCCATGCTCAGCGGCACCGCCAGGGCCAGAGCCGGGGCCCAGAACCTCACGGTTGCGCCGGTGCCCCCTCGTCGTGCGGCGCGGCATGGCCCGCACCGCTGCCGGCGCCGCCGGCCATGCCGCCGGTGCCGTTGATATATTGGCCGATCATCGCCATCAGATCCATCGCGCCCTGCGTATCGACGATGACGTCGCCTTCCTTCAGCGGCTCCGGATCGCCGCCGGGAAGCAGCGCGATATAGGTGCCGCCCATGATCCCTTCGGAGGTGATGGCCGCGCTGGAATCCGCCGGGATCTTGACGCCGCGATTGAGCGACAGGGTCAGCTTGGCCTGATAGCTTTCGGGATCGAGCGCCGCCGACCGCACCGTGCCGACCTTCATGCCCGCGACGCGCACATCGGTGCCCTCGTAAACCCCGCTGATGTTCGGAAACAGCGCCTCGACGCGGTAGCTGTCCGCCTGCGCGCCGCCGCCGGTCCGGCTATAGGCGAACACCACGAACCACGCGCCGAGCAGCACGACGAGCAGGCCGACAAGCGCCTCGATCAGGTTTTCCTTGAAAATCGCCCGCATGGTTATTCGGGCCTCCACGCCTCATAATCTCCGGTCGCCGCCGCGCGACGCCCACCGGCCTCCAACGCGCCGGACGGCAGATAGGCCTCGCTCGTGCCCGTGCGATTCGGCTCGTGCGGCTTCTCCCACGTGCGGATCAGCGGCGGCTGCTCGCTGGGCGGCAGGTCGACATTGCCGTGCAGCCAGCCGTGCCATTCCGCCGGCACCCGCGTTGCCTCGGCCGGCCCGTTATAGATCACCCAGCGCTTCGCGCCGTCCTTCGAGCGGTAATATATATTGCCCGCATCGTCGCTGCCGACCTTGCGGCCGACGCGCGCCGTGAACAGCTGGGTTCCGATGGTGGCACCGTCCCACCAGGTGAAGATGCGCTTCAAGAGTTTCACGAGGCGCTTAGAGCGTGAATGGCCGGGCTTGGCAAGTGCATTCCGGTCATGCCGGCGCCTTCCGCGCGGCGGGATCAGGGTTGGGGCCAGCTCACCCTGTCGTTTTCGGACAGGCCGATGGCCTGCGCTCGGCCGCCGGCGATTTCCAGGACCGCGGCCACCGGCTCGCCGGATTCGATGGGATCGAGCGAATGGGGCGTCGTCCGTTCGGCGATGCGGGCAATGCTGCCATCGGCGCGGATGAAAATAATGTCGAGCGGTATGAGCGTGTTCTTCATCCAGAAGCTTGCCGGACGGGCGGGCGCCATCGGGAAGATCATGCCCTGATCGGGTGCCAGCGCCTCGCGGAACATCAGGCCGCGCGCCTGCTGATCGGCGGTCCGCGCCACTTCCGCCTGGATGATGTGGACGCCGCCGGCCGTGGCCAGCGTCACCGGGACGCGCGGCAGGGCGGCGCCGGTCGCGACCGTCGCGGGCATCTCCGCCGGAACGCCGCCCGCGCCGCAGCCGCTCGGAAGCGCCGCGAGCACGGCAAGGAGAATGACCGGAAATCTCATGGAATCAGGGCGTATCCTCGGTTCGGAGGTTCAGCGATACCACCACCGGCCCCTTGGGACCATCCGCGATCCGGACAGAGACCGGCTGGTCCGGCAAAAGCTCCGGCAGGCCGGCGCGGCGCACCGTTTCCATATGGACGAAGATATCCGGCGAGCCGTCCTGCAGGCTGACGAAGCCATAGCCTTTCAGCCGGTTGAACCATTTGACGATCGCGGGCTGGGGATCGCCCGCGCAGTCCACAAGCGCCTGCGGATCAATGCGATTGGCCGCCCGCCGCGCCACCTCGTCAAGGTCCGGGCCGACGGCGGTCGACAGGTCGAGCGCGGTGATCGAGCGCACCTGACGCCCCCGCTCGCGCATCACCCCGATGCCGGTGATTCGGCACCCTTCCGGCAGGCTGCGGCGGCCGATGGTGCGCAGCACGCTGTAGTGCACAAGGATGTCGCCGCCGCCGTCGGCGCATTCAATGAATCCGTAACCTCTTGCGGTATCGAACCATTTTACCACGCCGGAGATTTCAAAGCCGTCATTCTCAACCGATGGCGCCCCCAGATCCTGGGAGGTTTCGTCAAGATTCGGCACCGGCACCGCACCCGCGGTCGGTTTGTTCATTCCTACCCCCTGTTCCCGGTATGACCGGATTGGTTAATGTAACAGGAAAACGCTCTCAGCATAAGCCGAAACTGCAAGCATAACCGGCATTTTTCCTTTACGCCGCAAGGAGCGGCCGCAGGTGGCGCCAGAACATCCTTGCAAAGCGGCCGGACTTCTTCTTGCGGGTGGAAGCGCCCGACGCTTCGGAGAGAAAAAATTACTCGCCGGCTTGGGCGGCATCGTCCCGCCTCGTCCTGCCGCCCTCCCGGCGGCCGCGCATCGGGAATGGCGCGCGTCTTCAGTCGGGCGGGGTGAGCGCGTCCACGGAGGGCGCCGCCATGATCGCCCGCGCGGTATCGAGGGCGTGGCCGGCGCGCACGAATATGCCGATGGCGCGCTGCTCCGCCTTGCGATCCGCCGGCGGCGCTCCGAACGGGCCGAGCCGCCGCCGGCGCGCCAGCGCCACCGCCGCCGACCAGTCGTCGACCGCGTCGCGGGCCTCGGCCCGCAGCGGTTCATCAATGCCGTCGGCGTGCAGGGCCTGCTCGACGCGGCGCGCGCCCAGCCCCCGCCGCGCCATGGAGCGCCCCTTGGCTTCGGCGTAAAGCCGGTCGTCGACATAGCCGAGGGCGGCGATGCGTTCGACGATCGCGGCGGTATCGGGCGGCGTTTCGCCGGCCCAGCCGCGTTCGCGAAGCTTGCGCTCCAGATAGCGGCGCAGCTTGTCCCGGCTGGTCGCGAAACGCTCCACATAGCGCAGCGCCAGCGCCTCCAGGGCCGCCTTGTCGACAGGTTTTGGCGCCTTGCGGGTCATTACGCCATCTTCCTGCCATAGTAGGGTCCGATTTAGAACGTCAGGATCGGTGACAAGCCGGTCATGGTTGAATATGAGCCCGCGGGCCTGAACAAGAAGATGATCGGGGAGCCAAGCGCCTTGTCCCAGCCCAGTTTTGTCGTTGCCAAGACCGAAGGCGGCCTTCAGCCGACGGCCACCAGCGATGCGCGGCCACGTCGATTTTCGGATTTCCCGACCCTCGGCGCGGCCCTGGACTATGCTGCGGCCGGCGCGTGCGGCTTCAATTTCCATGACGCGCGCGGCACGCTGACCCACGTCTATCCCTATTCCGAGCTGCGCGTCGACGCGCTGGCCAATGCCCGCCGCCTTGCCGCCGCCGGCCTGAAGCCGGGCGACCGGCTGGCGCTGCTCGCCGAAACCGGCCCCGACTTCGCCGCCCTGTTCTTCGGCGCGGTCTATGCCGGCGTCTGGCCGGTGCCGCTGCCGCTGCCGACCTCCTTCGGGGGGCGCGAGGCCTATGTCGATCAGCTCCACGTCCAGCTCCAGAGCTGCGACCCGTGCCTGCTGCTGGCGCCGGCGGAGCTGATCCAGATGGCCGAAGCGGCCGGCGCGCTGAGCAATGTCGGCGCGGAATCGTTCGAATCGTTCGCGGCGCGCGAAGCGCCCGATCTGGCGCTGCCGGCGGCGCGGCCCGACGACATCTGCTATCTGCAATATTCCAGCGGCTCGACCCGCTTCCCCCACGGCGTCGCCGTCACCCACGAGGCCCTGCTCGACAATCTCGCCGCCCATGCCCACGGCATGGCGCTGGTCGAGACCGACCGCTGCGTGTCGTGGCTGCCCTGGTATCACGACATGGGCCTGGTCGGCTGCTTCCTGTCGCCGGTCGCCAACCAGGTGTCGGTGGATTATCTCGCGACCGAGGATTTCGCGCGCCGGCCGCTGTCCTGGCTCGACCTCATCAGCCGCAACAGCGGCACCACCCTCTCCTATTCGCCGACCTTCGGCTATGACATCTGCGCCCGGCGCATCGGCAGCCAGACCGACGTGGCGGCGCGCTTCGACCTCAGCCGCTGGCGGGTCGCCGGCAATGGCGCGGACATGATCCGGCCCGACGTGATGCAGTCCTTCGTCGACGCCTTCGCGCCCGCCGGCTTCGACGCGCGCGCCTTCCTGCCGAGCTATGGCCTGGCCGAGGCGACGCTCGCCGTGTCGATCATGCCGCCGGGCGAAGGCATCATCACCGACCTGATCGAGGAAACCGCCCTGTCCGGCGTCGGCGCCAATGACGACGCCCGGCCGGTGCGCTATCGCGCCATCGTCAATTGCGGCAAGGCGGTGCGCGGCATGACCATCGAGGTCCGCGACGAGGACGGGCGCCCCCTGCCCGACCGCAGCATCGGCAAGGTGTTCGTGCGCGGCAAGTCGATCATGGCCGGCTATTTCCGCGACGAGGAATCGACGCTGGCCTGCCTGAACGACGGTTGGCTCGACACCGGCGACATGGGCTATCTGGCGGACGGCTATATCTTCATCGTCGGCCGCGCCAAGGACATGATCATCATCAACGGCAAGAATCACTGGCCGCAGGATATCGAGTGGGCGATCGAGCAGATGCCCGGCTTCAAGGGCGGCGACATCGCGGCCTTTGCCGTCACCCTGCCCGGCGGTGAGGAAACGCCCGCGGTGCTGGTCCAGTGCCGCACCTCCAATCCCGAGGAGCGCGCCCGCCTGCGTGACGAGATCCGCGCCAAGGTCCGCTCGATCACCGGCATGAACTGCGTCGTCGAACTGATCCCGCCGCGCACGCTGCCGCGCACCAGCTCGGGCAAGCTCAGCCGGTCGAAGGCCCGCAACCTCTATCTCGCGGGTGCGATACAGACGTTCGACGCGGCGGCCTGAGGGTTCCGTCCTCGGTTCGTCGCAAACCGCGTCACATTTCCGCAACAGCGAAGCCGGATTGCGACGCCGGTGGATGGTCAATCCTCCACCGGCGTATAGACTGATCCCCGGACGCATTAACCCGGGGGGGCTATGTCGCACCTGATCATTCACATTCTCGACGACGCGCCGGTGGTGACGCTCGACGGCCCCGTGCCGATGAGCTTCCTGTGGACCCGTGGCGCGTGGCGGCACGCGCCGGTCGCCGGGCTGAAGGCCCTCGCCGCCGGTCGCGAAATCGGCAATGTCTGCTTCCTGTCGCGTTTCCCGGCCGCTGCCTGCGCGCTTCCGCTGGCGCTGGAACGGGCCTCCGCCCTGCGCGGCAACAGTTTGAAGGCCGACTGAGCGCGGGCTTGCCTGTCGCGCCTTTTGCGACGATCAGGAACGCATGGCGACACTGGCAATCACCGGCGGCACCGGCTTCGTCGGCGCGCACCTGATCGACCTCGCGGCGGACCAGGGGCATGCGATCCGCGCCCTGACGCGCCGCCCACAGCCCTCCAGACCCGGCGTCGAATGGATTCCCGGCGCACTCGACGATGCGGACAGCCTCAGTCGCCTCGTCGATGGCGCCGATGCCGTCATCCATGTCGCGGGCGTCATCAACGCCCCCCGCCGCGCCGGCTTTGCGGCTGGCAATATCGCCGGCACGGAAGCGATGCTCGCCGCCGCCCGCGCCGGGAGCGTCAAGCGTTTCATCCATGTGTCGTCGCTGGCGGCGCGCGAACCCGGCCTGTCGGATTATGGCTGGTCGAAACGCGAATCAGAGGCGCGCGTCGCGCAAAGCAGGCTCGACTGGACCATCGTTCGCCCCCCCGCCGTCTATGGCCCCGGCGACCGCGAGACGTTCGAACTGTTCCGCATGGCCGCCAACGGCCTCGTCCTGCTGCCGCCCGCCGGCCGCATGTCGGTGATCGAGGTCGGCGACCTCGCCCGCCTGCTGCTGACGCTGGCGCTGGACGGCACGACCGGCGGCCGGCTGTTCGAGCCGGACGACGGCCGCGCGGGCGGGTGGAGCCATCGCGATTTCGCCGAGGCGCTGGGCCGCGCGGTCGGCCGCCGCGCCCGCGCCCTGCCGCTGCCCCGCTGGCTGATCGGCTGCGGCGCGGCGATCGACAGCGGCCGGGCCTGGCTGACGCGCGGCACCGCGAAGCTCAGCTTCGACCGCGCCCGCTATATGTGCCACCCGGATTGGGCGGTCAGCGCCTCCGCCCAGCCGCCGCTCGCGCTCTGGGTGCCGGCGGTCGACACCGCGCAGGGGCTGGCCGCGACCGCCGCCTGGTATCGCCGCGAAGGCTGGCTGCGACGCTGAAGCCGCGCCATTATCTCGAAACCGCCCCGTTCCCGCCGCAAAGGCTTGGCATTTGACGCGCGGATCGCCAAAGGACCGCCATGGAAAACGACACGCAAACCTTCGCGCGCATTGCCGAGCTGATCGAACCCTTCAACAAGAAGGGCATTCCCCTCGCGAACGACACCGGCTTCGCGACCGATCTTGAATGGGACAGCCTGACCGTGCTGGATTTCGTCGCCTCTATCGAGGACGAGTTCGATATCCTCATCACGCTCAACATGCAGGCCGAGATCGAGACGATCGGGCAGCTCGTCGCCGCCGTTGAAAAGCTGCGCGCCCAATGACCGACCTGCTGTCCAAGTTCGACCCGCTGATCGCCGAGCGCGAGGCCCTGCTGGCGACGGGCGTGCGCGACCCCTTCGCCATCGTGATGGACAAGGTGACGTCGCCGACCGAGGCGATCATCAAGGGCCGCCGCACCATCCTGCTCGGCACCTATAATTATATGGGCATGACGTTCGATCCCGACGTCATCGCCGCGGGCAAGCAGGCGCTGGACGAGTTCGGCTCGGGCACCACCGGCAGCCGCGTGCTCAACGGCACCTATCAGGGCCACCGCGAATGCGAGGAGGCGTTGAAGGCCTTTTACGGCACCGAGCACGCCATCGTCTTCTCGACCGGCTATCAGGCCAATCTCGGCATGATCTCGACGCTGGCGGGCAAGGGCGACTATATCATCCTCGATGCCGACAGCCATGCGTCGATCTATGACGGCTGCGCGCTCGGCAATGCCGAGATCGTCCGCTTCCGGCACAACAGCGTCGAGGACCTCGACAAGCGGCTCGGCCGCCTGCCCGCCGATGCGCAGAAGCTGGTCGTCCTCGAAGGCGTCTATTCGATGCTCGGCGACATCGCCCCGCTCAAGGAAATGGTCGCCGTGTCCAAGAAGCACGGCGCCATGGTGCTGGTCGACGAAGCGCATGGCATGGGCTTTTTCGGCGAGAATGGCCGCGGCGTGTTCGAGGAGGCCGGCGTCGAGGCGGATGTCGACTTCGTGGTCGGCACCTTCTCCAAGTCGGTCGGCACGGTCGGCGGCTTCTGCGTCTCCAACCACCCCAAGTTCGAGGTGCTGCGCCTCGTCTGCCGGCCCTATGTGTTCACCGCCTCGCTGCCGCCCAGCGTCGTCGCCACCGCCGCCGCCTCGATCCGCAAGCTGATGCAGGCCGGGGACAAGCGCGCCCATCTGTGGAAGAATTCGCGCCGGCTGCATCAGGGCCTGCGCGACCTTGGCTACACGCTCGGCACCGACAGCGCCCAATCCGCGATCATCGCGGTGCTGCTGGAGGATCAGGAGCCGACCGTCCGCCTGTGGCAGGCGCTTCTGGAACTGGGCCTTTACGTCAACATGGCGCGGCCGCCCGCGACGCCGGCCGGCATGTACCTGCTGCGCTGCTCGCTTTGCGCGGAGCATAGCGACGAACAGGTCGGCGAAATCCTGACGATGTTCGAACAGGCCGGCCGCGCGGTGGGCGTGCTGCCCCCGGCCTAATGTCGCACCGGGCGAGATTTGCTTAGAATTCGTTAAGCATCCCGGTTTATCCTTAACCCATGGTTACGCCCCGCGTGGACATGGGCGAAGCGGACGCCCTGCCCGCCGCCGTCAGCAAGCTGGCGGCGCCGAGCCGGCTGGCGTCCGTCCTCGCCATCGGCTTCGTGCTGGTCATCGTCACCGTGCTCATCATGCTGTTCCGGGCCAATGAAGCCCGCGACGCGGCGGAGCAGGCGGAACGGCGCACCTATAATATACTGGTCGCGTCCGAACAGCTCGACGCCGCCATCGCCCATGCCGAAGCCTCGCTCAACGCCTTCGTCATCACCGGCGACAAGGCCACCGGCACCCGCTATTTCGACCAGTGGATCCGTGCCGAGCGGCTGCTCTACCGCCTCGACGCGCTCACCCGTGGCGATGCGCATGAGCGGCAGATCATCGAACGGCTGCGCGAGAAGTTCGTCGAGCGGGGACGCCAGCTCGCCCGTCCCGCCTCGCTCGCCACCTATGACCGCAAATGGTCGGCCTACAACGCCGTCGCCGAGGATGCCGAACGCCCGACCGCGCGGGAAATCCGCAGCCTGTTGAGCCAGCTCGGCGCGGAGGAACGCAAGCGCCTCGCCGAGCGGCGCGACCATGCCCTGAAGGTCACGAGCTGGGCCAACATGCTCGATGCGCTGATGGCGGCATTCGGCGTGCTTCTGCTGCTCGCCGCCGGGTTCATCGGCTGGGCCGCCTTCCGCGCCCTCGCCGCCCGCGCCGACAGCGAGCATCGCGCCGTCGCCGAACGCCGCCGCGCCCGCCAGCTTGAGGAAGCCGTCAACGCCCGCACCGCCGAACTGATGGAAGCGAACGAGCAGATCCGGGCGCAGGCCGAGGAGCGCACCCTTGCCGAGGCGCGGCTCGCGCAGATGCAGAAAATGGAGGCGGTCGGCCAGCTTTCGGGCGGAATAGCCCATGACTTCAACAATATGCTGGCGGTCATTGTCGGCGGGCTGGACCTTGCGCTGCGCAAGCTGCGCAGCGGCGGCGGCGATGTCGCGCATTTCATCGAAAATGCGCTGGAGGGCGCGACGCGGGCTTCGGCGCTGACCCAGCGCCTGCTCGCCTTCTCACGCCAGCAGCCGCTGACCCCGGAGGGTGTCGAGGTCAACCAGCTTATCGAGAATATGGTCGGGATGCTGGATCGCTCGCTGGACGAGCGCATCACCATCCGCACCGGCCTCGCCGGCAGGCTCTGGTCGGTGTTCGTCGACCCCAACCAGCTTGAAAACGCCATTCTCAACCTTGCCGTCAACGCCCGCGACGCCATGCCGGAGGGCGGACGGCTGACGATCGAGACGCAGAATCTGCGGCTCGTCCAGCGCGCGCATGTGTCGCACGGCGCCCTTGAAGCCGGCGATTATGTGATGGTCCGCGTCAGCGATACCGGCGCCGGCATCCCCGGCGACGTGCTTGCCCGCGTGTTCGAGCCTTTCTTCACCACCAAGGAACTGGGCAAGGGCACCGGCCTTGGGCTGAGCCAGGTCTTCGGCTTCCTCAAGCAGTCCGACGGCGGCATCGACATCGATTCGACCCCCGATGTCGGAACGGTGGTGACGCTCTACCTGCCCCGCCGCGACGCCGCGCCGGCCGTGGCGGATGAGCAGTCTCCGGCGGAAACCGAAGCGCCGCCGACCCCGCCCGACGCCCATATTCTCGTCGTCGAGGACGAACCGCGCGTGCGCGTGTCGACCGTGAACGCCCTGCGCCATCTCGGCTATACGGTGTCGGAGGCCGAGGACGGTCACGAGGCGCTGGAACTGCTGGCCGCCCGCAACGACATCGGCATGGTGCTGACCGACGTCATCATGCCGGGCATGAACGGGCCACAGCTTGCCGAGCGGCTGCGGCAGGATCATCCCGAGGTCGGCGTGCTGTTCACCACCGGCTTTGCGGGCGAGACGGGCGCGGACCTGATGGAAGGCATCGCCATCCTCCACAAGCCCTTCACCATCGCCAAGCTGGAGGCCGCCGTGTCGGCCGCCTATCCGCTGGACGGACGCAAGCCGTCGCCGTTCAGCGGATCGCCCCGGACCGAACCAGACGAGGCAGCAGCGTAAGCGCGCCGATCAGCGGATGGCGCCTCTGCCAGCCGCGGATTTCGATGCGCGTGCCGGCATGGCGATTGATCTTCCACGCCAGATAATCAATCCCCCCGGCAAAGGTGCCGGCCGCCTTGATGAGGCGAAAGACCGACAGGATCTTGCCCTGGATACGACGCAGCGCCCACGCCCGGCGCGCCGCCGCGGCCTTCCCGCCGCCCATGGCCGCGCCGTCCAGCACCGCGAGCACGGCCGGCGTGAAGCGGCGATAGCGGGCCGGATCGAGGTCGACGATCGAGGTCGCCCGGCCGTTGCGTTCGGCCCGCAATTCCGCGCCATAGGTCAGCGCGAAGGCGCTGCGCCACAGATCGAGCGGATCGTCGGAAGCGGGCGCCAGCGGGCGCGCGGCGGCAAGCAGCGCCGGTGCCGCGCCCGCCACCGCCTCCACCGCGTCGGCGGCGGCGCGTTCGTTCCGCTGCCAGACCAGCCGCGCCGGCTGCGCGAAGCGCGCCCAGACGGAGATGTTGAATGTGCGCGCCGAGGCCAGCCGCCGGAAGTCGGCCATGCTCAGAACCGCATATTTCGCCGCCAGCCCCCCTTCCTCGATGGGGAAGACGTTGGGCGGCAGCAGGCGATTGGCGACGGCCAGCCAGCGCCGCTTATAAGCGCGGCGATAGTCATCGACGATCAGGTAGAAATCGAGCATCTGCCCGGCAAGCTCGCCCGAACGCAGGCACGAGCCATAGAACAGCACCGCCTGCGCGGCATCGCCATGGCGCGCCGCTACCGCCGCCGCCAGGCGGGCCACGGCGGGGTTGACCGGCTCGGCAAGCTCGGCCGCGACCAGCGCGGCAAGGCCGGTCACGCGGCGAGGCGGAGAAACGGCATCGGCGCGGTCGAGCGCAGGACGATCGGCCGTCCCTGCGCGGACTCGAACAGTTCCCCGTCGAGGATGACACTGGGACGTTCGCCCTCGATGCGGATCTCGTCGCCCTGCGCGACATGCAGGCCGGTCATGCTGTGCCGGCCAAGCCGCCCGGCAAACGCCATCATCATCGCCCGCAGCAGCGTCCAGCCGCGATCCTCGATCGCCATCATCTTGAGCGGCCCGCCATCCTGATCCCCGCGCGTGCGGACGTTGACCAGCAGCTTTTCGAGCGTCGTCACCATCAGCAGGGTGAAGCGCCCGGTCAGCTCGCCCGAGCGCATCACGGACACGCTCATCGGCTTGGGCCGCGACGGCAGGAAGGAGGCATGCACGCCGGTGATGCTGGCGCCGAGCGTCGCGAAGACGGTCAGCACATGGCTCAGCCAGTTGGGCAAGCCCAGCGGATAGATGCTGTTGCGGCAGAACAGGATCGAATCGGCAAGGCCCGCGCCGCCGAGGAACATGCCGAGCGTCGGCCGGGCATTGCCGTTGCCGTCGGACAGCATGATCATCTCGCGCCGCACGACATGATCGCCGACGCCCTGACGCGCGATCTCGATGATGCGATCGAGCGCGCGCAGGGGATCGCCACGCGCGCCGAGGTCGAGCGCGATCAGATTGGTCTTGCCGTTGGGCAGCACCGCGACCGGCGGCGGCTCCTCGCCGAAATGGCCGCCATGATAGAGTTCCGTGATCGCCGCCTGAACGGTGCCGTCGCCGCCGTTGATGATCAGCACCTGCGGCCGCACCCGCGCGATCGTCCGCAGCGCGTCGGCGATCTGGTCGACGCTTTCCACCTCGTAATGGAAAACCTCCGGGTGGTGGGCGCAATAGCTCCGTACCCGCGGGAGCAAGGCGCGGTTACCCGTTGAACGCGGATTGGAGAGCAATGCGACCAGAGCCATGTGAACGACCTACTTCTGCGAAATCGGGCCGACGCCGAGCAGCCCCTTGCGATAGTTCATGACAACGGAGGTCTCGGTGACCCCCGGCCCGAAGCTGGCGATGACGTCACCCGCGTTCGGCTTGGCGAGCTTCAGCTTGGGATTGCGCGAAAAGCCGACCCCGTCATTGCTGAAGCTGACCTTTCCGTCACCGGCACGGTCATGCAGCACGTACAGGGCATAGCGGCCGGCCTTGGGCAGCGGCACGCAGACGCGCGCCGAACCGGAAGCCGGCACCCGCGCTTCGACTCGCGACAGGCGCGCGCCCTTGTCCAGGAACGTCGCCTCATTGTCGTCATAAAGCTGAACGCGCACGTTGCCGGCGCGATCCTTGAGGCCGACGACGTCCACAAGCACCGCCGGGCCGGTGGAATCGGCACGGCAGGCCGCTGCGTCGGGGCCAAGAATCGCACCCTCGGCCGCCGCCGGCGCGGCGACGAGCGCAACCGCGGCAGAAATCGGACCGAAGAAAAATCTATGCACGACGTTAACATCCTCCATGGGCTATGGCCGCACCGGCCGACCATGCTAACGGGGCCTTGAGGCACCGATGCGGCCGGCGGGCATGCTTTGCCCCCTGCGACCTGTGCTAGACGATGGATGCGGCCAAAGTTGGGCCAAGGAGCGACGAAACTGAGCGGCAACAAGATTCCATGGCGGCTGACCAGCGTGGACCGCTACATCGCCCGGCTGATCCTGCTGCCATTGCTGTCGACTCTGGTGATCGCGGCGATGCTGCTGGTGCTCGACAAGATGCTGCGCCTGTTCGATTTCGTCGTCAGCGAGGGCGGGCCGGTCAACGTCGTCTGGAAGATGCTGGCCAACATGCTGCCCGAATATCTGTCGCTGGGCGTGCCGATCGGCCTGCTGCTGGGCGTGCTGATGGCGTTCCGCAAGCTTGCCCTCAATTCCGAGCTGGACGCGCTGCTCGCCGCCGGCTTCTCCTATACCCGGCTGCTGCTGGTCCCCATGCTGTTCGCGGTGGCGCTGGCCGTCGTCAATTTCGGCATTGTCGGCTTCGCCCAGCCATTGTCGCGCTATGCCTATGAGGGGCTGCGCTTCGAGCTGCGCTCCGGCGCGCTCGGCGCGTCGATCAAGGTCGGGGAGTTCGCGCGGCTCGGCAAGCGCATGACCTTCCGGGTGGAGGAGAGCCGGGACAATGGCCGGCGGCTGATCGGCATCTTCCTGCGCGCCGCCGAGGGCGACAAGACGCTGGCGGTCACGGCGGAAGAAGGCCAGTTTTTTGCCACCGACGATCCCGACACGATCATCCTGCGCCTCAAGAACGGCACGCTCGTCCACAATGCGCCCAACTACAAGGAGCCGCGCGTGCTGTCCTTCGCCGCGCATGACCTCCCGGTCGAGCTGCCCCGCATCGAGGCCTTCCGCAACCGTGGCGGCAAGGACCTTGAGCTGACCATCCCCGAGCTGGTTCGCGTGGGCGTCGACCCCGAGCAGCCCGTCGCGACCCGGCTGGCCAGCGTCGCCAATTTCAATTTCCGGCTCGCCGAGGTGGTGGTGATGTTCGTGCTGCCCTTCCTTGCCGTCGCGCTCGCCGTCCCGCCCAAGCGATCGAGCAGCGGATTGGGCGTCTTCCTCGCGATCGTGCTGGTCGTGACGTGGCACAAGGCGAATGAATATGCCGAGCAGATGGGCACGCTTGGCCGGATTGATCCATGGATCGCGCTATGGATACCCTTCTTCTTCTTCACCGCGCTCAGCCTGTGGCTCTATCACATCCTGGCCCATGTGCCGGGCGGCCAGCCGATCGGCGCCCTCGACCGCGTTTTCGGCCGGCTATGGGATCGCGCGATCAAGCTTCTGCGCGGCATCCTGCGCATGTCGCCACCGGCATCGGCGAGCTGATCCATGGCCTTCATGACGCCCGCCCCCTCGCCCACCATCGCGATGTACATGGCGCGCCTGTTCCTGGTGCGGACCTTCGCCATCCTGGTCGCGCTGGTGCTCGTGCTGCAGATGCTCGACCTGCTCGGCGAGTCCGGCGACATCCTCGCCTATCCGGGCAATGGCGATGCGGAACTGTGGCGCTATGTCGGCTATCGCGTGCCCCAGCTCATCGCGCGCTTCCTGCCCTTTTCGGTGCTGCTCGGGACGCTGGTGACGCTGGTCACGCTCAACCAGAACAGCGAGATCGTGATCCTCAAGGCGTCCGGCATCTCGGCGCAGCAGATCCTTGCGCCGCTGATGATCGCCAGCTTGGGCATCGCGGCGATCAGCTTCGTGTTCAACGAGCGGGTGCTGGTGCGCTCGAACGCCTCGCTGGCGGCATGGCAGGCCGTCGATTACGGCCCGGTGCGGACGGGTTCGGGCCTTGTCCACGATGTCTGGGTCCGCAACGGCGACGATCTCATCAATGCCGGCACCGTCGATCAGCGCGCCCGGATCAACGGCGTCCCCGGCATCCGCCTCAGCGACGTCATGGTCTATGACCGCGAGGGCGGCCGGCTGATGCGGACCCTGTCCGCCCGCGAAGCCGTGCCGGACGGCAATGCCTGGCGCCTGAGCGACGTCCGCATCTTCGACGTGGCGAGCGGCCGAACCTCCACCCGCCAGCACCTGATCGCCGGAGAAGGCGTCGACCCCGATCGCTTCACGCTCTCGTCGGTCGATGCCAATGCGCTCGACCTGCCCGCTCTCGCCAAGGCGATCGACGAACTGCACGCCGCCGGTCGCCCCACCGGGCCGCTGCGCGCCGCCATGTGGCACAAGATGTCGGGACCGCTGTCGTCGATCCTGATGCCGCTGCTCGCCGCGGTCGCCGCCTTCGGCCTTGCCCGGTCCGGCAAGCTGTTCGTTCGCTCGGTGATCGGCATGGCGCTGGGCTTCGCCTATTTCGTCGCCGATAATTTCATGCTGGCGATGGGCAATTTCGGGGCGGTGCCGCCCTTCCTCGCCGCCTGGTCGCCCTTCCTGCTGTTTTTCCTGATCGGTGAGGCCGTATTGCTACGCACGGAGGAATAAGCGGCTATAGGAAGCCTTGAGCCTCAAAACCGCCTCATTGCACATTCATTCGACGCTTCCCATTTTTCGTAGCGCGATCATGCCGTCCCCGGGGGGCGGCGGGGAAAGGAAACTGGCACGTGAAGGTTCTGTCGTCGGTCAAAGGCGGTTTTTGGCGGAAAAGCCATCATCTCGACCGCATGACGCTGGACGAGCTGGTCCGCGCTTATTTCGCCTATCCGGCGATCATCGCCTATCTCGCCGCTTCGGCGGTGGCGATCGCCCTGTGGGTATGGCGGCCCGCGCCGCTGCCGCAGACGCTCGCAGCGGTCGCGCTGGCGATCCTGGTCTATCCGCTGGTCTGGTATTGCCTGCACCGCTGGGTGCTGCACAGCCGCTGGATGTTCAAGGTGCCGTTCCTCGCCTCCACCTGGAAGCGCATCCATTACGATCATCACCAGGACCCGAATCATCTGGAGGTGCTGTTCGGCGGCCTCCACACCACCCTGCCGACGATCGTCGTTGCCACGGCGCCCATCGGCTGGGCCATCGGCGGCTTCGGCGGCGCCTGCGCGGCGGTGGCGACCGGCCTGCTGACCACCTGCTTCTACGAGTTCTGCCACTGCATCCAGCACCTTGCCTACAAGCCCAAGAACAAGTTCCTGCTCGCCATGAAGACGCGCCACATGGCGCACCATTTTTTTGACGAGGACGGGAATTACGGCATCACCAACTTCTTCTGGGATCGCCTGTTCGGCACCTTCTACGAGCGCGAGGACCGCAAGGTGAAAAGCCCCACCGTGTTCAACCTCGGCTACACGCCGGAGATGGCAGAGCGCTATCCGCAGGTTGCGCGGCTTTCGGGCGGCGTGGCGACGGGACATCCCCGCCAGCGCAACCGGCCCTGAGCCGATGACCGTCGAGATCGCCGAGGTCGCCTCGTCGCGCGACCGGCGGGAGTTTATTGACTTCGCCTATCGCCACAATGCCGGCGACCCGAACTGGGTGCCGCCGCTCAGGAGCGAGGTTGCGGGGCTGCTTGATCCGCGCAAGAATCCGTGGTTCGAGCATGCCGAGGCGGCCTTGTTCCTCGCCCGCCGCGACGGCCGCACGATGGGGCGCATCTCTGCCCAGGTCGACCGGCTCGTGCTTGAGAATATGGGCGCCGGCACCGGCCAGTGGGGCATGTTCGAGGCAGAGGACGGCGAAACCGCCGCCGCCCTGTTCGCCGCCGCGGAGGGCTGGCTGAAATCGAAGGGCATGACGCGCGCGCTCGGCCCGTTCAGCCTGTCGGTGTGGGATGAGGTCGGCCTGCTCGTCAGCGGCTTCGATCATCCGCCGACCGTCATGATGTCCCACAATCGCGCCGATTATGCCGGCCTGATCGAGGGTCTCGGCTATCATGGCGTCAAGGACCTGTTGACCTATGACCTCAAGGTCAATGTCCCCTTCCCGCCGTTGATCGAGCGCATCGTCGCATCGGGGGAACGCAACGCGCGCATCGTCATCCGCAAGGTCGACAAGCGCCGGTTCGACGAGGAAGCCGCCCTGATCCTCGGCATCCTCAACGACGCCTGGGCCGACAATTGGGGCTTCACCCCCCTAACCCCGGCCGAGATCGCCTATGCCGGCAAGAAGCTGAAACCGATCGTGTTCGAAAACCTCATCCGCATCGCCGAGGTGGACGGCGAGCCGGTGGCGTTCATGATGACCCTGCCC
This sequence comes from uncultured Sphingomonadaceae bacterium, assembly GCA_964483275.1. GTDB lineage: Bacteria > Pseudomonadota > Alphaproteobacteria > Sphingomonadales > Sphingomonadaceae > JBBCJR01. Next base: position 21,464 of record CAZACH010000005.1, read on the forward strand.
GACATGAACGAGGCGCTGAAGGGCCTCGACGGCCGTCTCTTCCCCTTCGGCTGGGCCAGGCTGCTCTGGTGGCTGCGCGCGCCCAAGGTGCGCACCATGCGCGTCCCCCTGATGGGCGTGCTGCGCAGGCTGCAGGCGACGCGCCTCGCGTCCCAGCTTGCCTTCATGATGATCGAATATATCCGCCGCGACGCCATCGCCCATTATGACGCGACGCGCGGCGAGATCGGCTGGATTCTGGACGACAACGGCCCGATGCGCTCGATCGCCGAGGCCATCGATAGCCACGTCAACCGCGTCTATCGCATTTACGAAAAACCTCTCTGATTTAGTGATGGTTGCGGTTGCACGCCCTCAACTCCTTTGCTAGACGCGCCCTCCTACCCCGGTCGGCACTAGCCCGGCATGGACGACGTGCGGTCGTGGCGGAACTGGTAGACGCGCAGCGTTGAGGTCGCTGTGGCCGAAAGGCCGTGGAAGTTCGAGTCTTCTCGACCGCACCAAACAGTCTGGAATAATCCCCAAAGCAAGTCCATCTGTCAGCCCGGCCGAAAAACCGCGCGGTTCTGCGGGCTTTGCGACGTCGATGAACACCGCTGAGGCGAGAGACGCATTTGCCTCCGACAACAGACACGAGAATCCACCCAAAGTCTCCACCGACAAAAAACCCGCCTCAATGGGCGGCCGCTGCGCATCGGTGCATGCATCAAAATCCGGGGGTCACTGGGCGCCGAGTAGCGCTTCCTGATCAGACCAGCAGAGGGGCAAATCCAGAGCCATCAGCCGCTGCCGGGTCAGACCGGACGGCTGCTGCCCATCGAGGATTGCATCGCTGATCTTCGGCGACAACCAGCTCAGCTTGAGCAACTGCGTCATCTGCTTGCGGCAGCGGCCTTCCCGTTCAGCAAGCCTGCGGAGCGGCAGGTCCGGATTCGCCAACACCAGCGATCGTGTTGCAGCCGCTTCCTCGAGCAGCGCCACCAGCTTGCTGTCCGCTATCGGCGCATCACTCGTGTCCGCGATGACCAGCTTGGCTTCACGAAACGGCTTGCGCGCCGACAACGGCCTCCTCAACGTCCAGGATTGGTCGCCATCGGCACCGGTGATCAGGCCGGCCGCGACCTCAACTTCCATATGGTCCGCGCCGATATGGACGGCGCGAACCAGCTTCTGGACGACGTGACCGACGTCCTGCGATGCTGCCATTTGGGCAGATAGTCGATCCGCGGTCTCGAACAGCTGCCCCAGCGCGGCAGCACCGGTCATGCCGGACAGACTCCGCAACCGATGCTGATCATCAAGAAGCTCCGTCAGCTGGTCGAGCACCTGCGATTCAAGCAGCGCCATCTGAACGCGGACGCGCTTTGGAGATCCTTCGCGCGCGAGATCGGGGCGTGTCTCATAATAGCAATAACGACGCGGGCCCTTTGCCACATAGCTCGGGACCATCGGTCGACCATCTCTGTCAAAGACCTTGTCCCGGAGCAATGCTGGTTGACGATCATTGCTTCCACGCCGACGCGGTGGCGCTTTGGTGGCAAGGCGCTTCTGCACCGCCGACCACAGGGCTTCGTCGACGATCGGTTCGTGCAAGCCGGGATAGGCCTGGCCCTTGTGAACGATCAGGCCGCGATAGATCGGATTTTTAAGCAGATGGAACAGACTGCCGCGCCGGAACGGGATACCACCTCGGTGCGGCCCGCTCGACTGACGCTGGACTTTTGTTCGCATCCCTTCCGCTTCCAGTTCGGCGATGAGTTCGTTGGCCGATCGGCTGGCAATGTAACGCCGCATGATAACGCGGACCTGCTCAGCCTCAGCAGGTTCGATCACGAGCTTGCGGTCCTGAACGATATAGCCAAGCGGCACCGGACCGCCCATCCACAGCCCCTTCTTCTTCGACGCTGCAATCTTGTCGCGGATGCGTTCGCCGGTGACCTCGCGTTCGAACTGGGCAAAGCTCAGCAGGACATTGAGAGTGAGGCGGCCCATGCTGGTTGTCGTGTTGAACGCCTGGGTTACCGAGACGAAGCTTGCCTGCTTCTCATCGAGGCGTTCGACGATCTTGGCAAAATCGGCAAGGCTGCGGGTCAGCCGGTCAACCTTGTAGACGACAATGACATCGACCTTGCCGGCGACCACATCAACCAGCAGGCGCTGAAGGCCCGGCCGCGTCATGGTTCCGCCCGAGAAGCCGCCATCATCGTAGCCGTCCGAGATAAGCGTCCACCCCTCGTGGCGCTGGCTGAGGATGTAGGCCTCGCAAGCTTCACGCTGAGCGTGCAGGCTGTTGAACTCCTGTTCCAGTCCGTCTTCGGTCGACTTGCGGGTGTAGATGGCGCAGCGAACTGGCTTCACAGTGCCGCTCATTGCTGGATGCCAAAGAAGCGCGGGCCTGACCATTTTGCGCCGGTGATCGCGCGGGCAATCGCTGTGAGCGACGTCCATTGCCGTCCATCATATTCGAACCCGGTGTCGCGCACGGTGACCACGTGCCCGACGCCATGCCAGTCGCGCACCAGGCGAGTGCCAGGGGTCAGCTTGCGGCGCGGGGCTGACCTCCGCCTGACATCCGGTTGCACGCGCCCCCGACCTTTGCGGTCGACGAAACCAGCAGCCTTGGCCTGGATCTGATAAGCAAGGCCGAGACGAAGCAGCGTCAGCGACATTGATGGCGCGGAGGCACCGTAGAAGCGCTCCCACCATTGTCGCGCCTGTGCGATGGTCAGGGTGTCGAGTCCGTCGACCGTAAGTCGCTGCCGCGCCATCAGGACTGATCCCGACTAGTGGCAGACGCGCCACTCCCCGGCATTCCCCTGGCCTTGCCCCAGCCGCGCAACCGGTAACAGGTCGTGCCATCCTTGCGCTGGGCGCGCTCAATCACCCTGCCCTTTTTTCGAAGGCCGGTGAGGAAAGCGCGGCAGCTGTGCGGCTGCCAGGCGGTGGCGGCGCCAATCTCCTCGATTGATGCACCGCCGGTTCTGCGAAGCATCTGCTCGACTAGGGCGGCCTTTGAAATCTTTGGCGCTGCATTCTGCGCAGCCGGCGCGTCATCGGACATTGTGAGCCTCCTGTGGCGGGAGCAGTTCTGCGTCGCTCCCACTGACCCAAGGCCGCCAGCACTTGAAGCTGCAGCCGCGCTAAACCGTGTCGCCGGTTCAACAGGGACACCAATGCTCGGCTACGTCGCGAAGTCCACTATCAACTGCCGACTTAAGTCCAAACTGGCTGTCAGCAACAGGCGCGCCTGAGGTGGTGAGGTGGTGCCGGTTTTCTGGACAGGATGCTAAGCTAATCCCGACCTGATGGAT